>JASHSC010000389.1 GCA_030036915.1 Terriglobia bacterium | reverse complement strand
ATACCCACGTGATGGATCGTAAGATTGATCCATGAAGCGCGCATAGTTGCCTCCCATAGTAAGAACAGTGCTGGGGTTGATGGTCCAAGTCCAAGAGAAAACCGCGTTCTTTCCCGGTTGGTTGTTGAGACGTGTACTCAAGCTCTGTGGCGTTGCTAGGTTGTTGAAGACATTAATCGGTTTGACCGCATAATAGCTATCAGAATACCTGAACATCAAACGGTTTGCGCTGCCAATGTTGTGATCGATCTTGATGTCAAACTTGCTGAAGCTTAGAGGGGCGCTATCGGCAAGATAAAGATTGTTAACATTAGTCGGCAAATTCCCGGGCGCAAGTATTCCGGGATTGTTGGGCGCTGGGTAAAACGGCAGCACGTTAAGCCCAAACTGACTGAGCATGCCGGAGGGGATCTGGTTATTCGCGAATGGCGTCCGCATCGTCAGTCCGGTTGTGGGGTCAACATAGAGGTTGAATGGGTTATAGATCGTAATCGGCTCTCCGTTCGCCAAATACTCATTCGAAAAGTTGCCCTCAGCTTCCGCGGCCGTGGGAACCCTCGTAGCTATGGGAGAAAGACGTAATTGCTTAAGGTCCTCCCAATCAAAGAAGAAGAAGGTTTTATCCTTGATGATCGGTCCGCCCACGGTAGACCCAAATTGGTTCCGCCTTAAGGCCGGCTCATTCTGGTGAGCCGCGTTGGCGAAGAGGTCATTTGCGTCCAAGACGTTGTTCTGCAAGAACTCAAATGCCGAGCCGTGGAAACTGTTTGTTCCGCTCCTCGTCACGATGTTGATAACCGCGTTCCCGCGCCCGAACTCGGCCGGGAGGCTGTTGGTTTGGACCTTAAACTCCTGGGTAAAATCGGGCGAGGGGACGATGGGCATACTCGAGAAGGCAAAGCTCATTACCGTGATATCGACCCCGTCCACCAACGCCGAAGATTTCGACGGCATCCCCCCGTCGACATTAAAATCGACCCGACCTTGATAGGAGAACCCATTCCGGTTCGAGTACGTGCTGCTCGAATTTCCCTCTTCTCGATTGTCATTCGTGACTCCCGGCACCAAATTGACTAAGTAGGTGGGGTCGCGAAGGGCCAACGGAAGTTGCCTGGCATCCTCTTCACCGACTACGCCTCCCAGCGAGGAAGTCTGGGTCTCAAGTGCCAAGCTGGAGGCCGAAACGGTTACCGTTTGTACCACAGCCCCCGGCTTCATCGTAACATCTATGTTAGCTGTCTGTTGGACTTGCAGGACGACTTCGGGAATCACCACTTCGTCAAACCCACCCTTTTTCGCCCTGAGGCTGTAAGCCCCCGGACGAAGGAAGGAAAAGCGATAGTATCCGGCATCATTGGTGAGGGTAGATTGCACTAACCCCTCAGCCTTGCTTGTGAGGGTCAGTTGAGCTCCGGGTACTACCGCACCGCTCTGATCCGCTACTTCCCCAGTCAGTGAAGCCGTGGCCAACTCTGCTTGCGCATAAGCAAGATTCCTCTCACTGATTATCGAAATCGTGGTGGTTAGCAATCCACAGAAAATCAATTTGCCTACCCAATTTGCCCGCCTCATAGTACGCTCCTTTTGCTCCTGGTGAAAACCTGCACCGATTCGCGCGGGACCGACATGGTCCCAAAGCACTCAGAAACGGGTAGCTAGTCCATTTCAAAGTTAAGCGCCCAAAGTAGTCTGCCATCCAAGGCGTGACCCCATATTCGTTGTAGCGAATTGTGCCCAAAGCGCGTTATGAGATTTGTGCTTCAGTCCGCAGCGCGCCCCCGACGCCCATTAACACGAAGCAGTCCGCTCCCCATTGATCCGGAGGAAGCGGGAAAAACCATACCAAATGCAACTGGACTGGCAGGTAAACCACGGACAAATCTTCTTTTAGGGAGGCAAGCAGTTATCGTCATGGAAGCTTTCCCCTCAATGCATGCCTTACCCTGCTTCGTTCACCGTGCCCTAGAGCCTTGTTGTGACCCTGTCCCCACGCAAATAGACTAAATGAGGTCAAGATATTGCTATTGCTGGCGACTAGGCCCTGTGAATTCATGCCAGCAATCATGGCCAAGTCTCTTCTTCCAACATGTCCGATGTCCGACAACATTGGCTAAGGACGCTTTTACACATCTACGCGATCTTTGTCAAGGTTTTTTTTCGACGGGCATTTAACTCTTCTTTGTCAGAGATCCCCCACGCCACTCCGTATGAGGGGGAGGAAAGGATAGTTCCTAGTCATGGGGAAGGAGCGGATATCGGATGTCCGACCACCTGTGCTCGGCGATCAACGAAGGCTCAAATCTCGGGCAGTGATAGCGGCAGCTAAACCACAATTTGGTGAGATGAGCTCGCCGCTAGGAATTGAAACTTTAGCTCCGCCGAAAATCGAGATCAGAAAATCACGCGAGGACAAACTAACTGTAACGTCGGCAGTCTACTATTCCAATTATGCTGATTGGGAGATTAGGCTTCCGATCTCTTTAGGGCAAACTCTTGAGACTGTGTCAGCCGCTTTCCCATGGCGTCAAGATGGGTTTCCATGGCGACTCTGGCCGCTTCCACCTTATGGGCTCGAATAGCGTCGAGGATCTGCCGGTGGTGCGCCACCGCTTCCTGCGCAGCTTGCGCCTGTCCCAAAGAGCTCAAAATCCATTGCCGCATCAAGTTGCGAAGAAGCGTGAGAAACTGGCCCAGGATGGGATTCCCGGCAGCGGTGGCAATGGCGAAATGGAAGTCCACATCCGCCTGGAGATAGTCCTGGCGTTGTGGCGGCTCCATGGTATCTTCCATGCGATGGAGGAACGATTCGATAAAATCAGTCTGGTCGGGAGTGGCTCTTTCCGCCGCCAACCCCGCAATTTCCACCTCAATGAGCTTTCGCGCTTCCACGAGCGATTTCGGTTCAATGTCCAGGTCAAATCCCATGGAAATGGGACGGACAAGGAACTCCTGGCGTTCACGAATGAACGAGCCCTTTCCCCGCTCCACCCTCACAATGCCTACCACGGAGAGTGCTTTCAGGGCTTCGCGCACGGCGCCGCGCCCCACGCGAAACTGCCTGGCCAATTCCGCCTCCGCGGGAAGGCGATCACCGGGTTTGTAATCTCCCCGCGTAAAGAGGCGGATCATTCTGCGCGCAATGGCCTCCGATAAAGTTTCGCCGCCCCCGAGGGGTATGCCGACCTTATCCATGGTTTCATCCGCGCCAACATTGATAGCTTTGGGCCCGCTGTTCGTCGTACGGGCGCGAAATCGGCGCCTGCATGTAATCATACTAGGGTCACAGGTTGGAAATGACAACCGCTTTTCACGTCACTTTCCATTCGTTCGTTTCGCTAACCATTCGAGCAAATTTTCGGCAGTGTCCTAGTTCTTGGAGTGTTGCCTTCCGCATGCTGACAAGGCCAGCGCCGCCCAAAGCTTCTTCAGCGTAGAAAACTGGATGAACTGCCACATGCCGAAGCTTGAGTTGCGCGGAGACCATTTCAAATTTGCGGACCACGACATTCGCATAGTGAAATCCGTCAAGTCCTTTCCTGGTTGAGACAGGTGGCCTGCGTGCCCACTACAGATTCACGATCAGCACTTCATGAATCGCGGAGGTAACGAGATGAACCTCCTTTCCTGAGCTTTGAATCTCGGATGCGCTGCCGGCGACGTAAACGGCGGTATAGGAACGATTCAAAGTTATTCGCGCTTCGTAGTGCATGGGTGACTCCATGGGTGCGGGAAGAACCTGCTTTCCCTTGCCAAAGGTTGCGGCCACAAAAGTCGCTGGCGAAGAAAAGCAGATCATGTGCACAAAGAGTTTCCGGGTAGACTCCTCGGCGTGAACAACGATTTCCACATTGGCGGGAGCTTCCACAGATATAAGTGGTTCAGGGTTCAGATAGCGAATTAAATTGCGGATCAGGAACCGATGTTCCGGGAGGCGGTAATTCCCCGCGAAGGCGTGATCAGGCGCGCAGGCAACAAACATAACCGTTCCCGCCCCTACGCGATTCACAAGGATTGCAGGGCCGGCCACTTTCTCCGGCGAGAGCATGTGTCCAAAATGGCTTTCAGCATGGTACGGGGTCAGCAGTTCGCCCAGAGGCCGCGCGGCAGTGGGCTCAAACGTGGTGATCGGGCCGTTCACCAACATCGGCCAATCCGCCGGAATGTCATGTAGCAATACTCGTTCAGAGCCAGTCATGGCTTCAGGCAGGAGGATGAAGTTATTTTCGGACGTGATGATGCAATCAACAAGGCTGGCCCCAATGAGATCTGTGATTGCGCTATCCTCCCGCCGATTGCCGTATTTGTCGAAGAGACCGGATAAGCCGGTAAAGAGTATGTTCCCACCGGCGGTTGCGTAGTCTCGAAATAACCGCACCTCTTTATCTGACAAAATCGCGGCATTAGGGACATAGACCACGGCGAACGCTCCGAGCCTTTGCGCAGAGACATTTTCATCCATGATCATCCCCACCGTCACATGGGAATCAATCAGAGTTTTGTGTGCTCCCGTGAACGCTTGCATGTACCGGACAGGCTCCTCCTGCCCAAACCAGTCCCGGCTTCGGGCGGAGTAATACAAACCCACCTCTTGAACCGGTGGGTGGCCCAGGTATTGCTGCCTGGTCTTCACGTCCCTACAAACCTGTCCGATCCTTTCGTAAACGAGCGGGTCCAAAGTTCCGTCATATCGAATCTTGTCAACGATCGTGACCTGCGCTCCATGGGCATGGCTGGTGGCGACTTCCCACGTCATGTCCGCGACGGGGCGAATAGTGGGATCGTAGTACTCAAACATGGACCTCGAGGTTACGACTTGGGTTGGACCACCCGGGCGTGCGCCGATAAGGAATAGTGATAGAAGGCTGGGGTTGTTGTAACCGAAGATCCAAGGAAGGCTCTCCGCCGTCACAAAGTCGCCGTTCAAAGCCGTTTGCACGGGCAACTCACCCACGGCCCACGAAAATGGAGGATAGCCATGGTAGTTATAGTCAACCGCCACCTCCGGCCGTTGGGAATGAACAAATGCCTGCAGTTCGCGGCAAAACTGTGTATTGGAGTTTGACCGGAACTCCAAAACCTTCTCCCAATCGGCATCCCATGTGGGCTTGGTCGGCCGAGGCATTTCCGTCTTGTATTCTTCACGAAAGCGCGGTTGGCAATTGCCGGCGCAGAAACAGCCGTAGGGCGGACCAAAACCGAAGTCCAGCATGTCGAAGTGAAATCCCACGATTTCATACTGCATCAGTTCCGCGGCGATCTTCTTCGTGTATTCCAAATATCCGGAGTTGTAGCAAAGTCGAGAGTGAATGCTGTTTCCAGTGGCGTCTTCCATCCGCCACTCCGGGTGGTCCCACCAGACGGACGTGTCGTACTGAATCTGGCAGTAGGCAACGATCGGTAATGAATGTTTGTGTGCGGCGTCGGTGATTTCAGCCAGCAGATCACGCCCGGCAAGTCCCGGGCAACGGCGCGCAAGGTTGGAGTTGTAGTAGGCGTAGTCCTGGTCTTTCATGAAAATTACGGCATAGTCCACATTCGCCTTCAACAATCCCTCAACGATGTCCTGGCCGCGGGCGCGGGAGAAGAAAACGGGATCCGTCTGGTTCGCGCCGCTGGGCCCCACTTCCATTCCCACCCATAGTCGGCGGTACCACGGCAGCCTCGTGGAGTTTTCAGCGTCCTGCGTGGCTCCCGCGCTCACTTTCGAGGCCGGCATCACGATGCGGGCCAGCCCGGCTTCGGCGGTCGCAGCGGAGCCGAGAGCGGACTTAAGAAGTTCGCGGCGTGAAATCGGTTGAGACATTTCCGTCAACCAAAGCTAGGACGCGGAATTTCTTACCCACGCGCCCTTGATGAACTCCTCGCTTGTGGCGTCTTGACTGAAGGCCTTTTGCAGCTCGGGGAGCTGTGCGTAGCGATGGGTCAGGAGGGATTCCAAATCCACGAGCTTCTGGCGCAAGCATTCCATCGACTTGCGGTATACAACGGGCGTCCCGTCCGCCTCAAATCCGCCGGAGGCGCCGCAACTGGTAACCATGTTCACTTCCATAAACTGAAAGGGAACCATGCATCCCACATCGCGGCCGGCGTGCCCAGAGCCATAGTACAAAAACGTTCCCTGGTGCCGCATGGCACGGCTCACAAAGTCGAATACCGGCGCGGCTCCCGATGCCTCAATCCAGTAGTGGATCATTTCACCCTTTGTCCGTTGGTCAATTTCCGAGATCACATCGCAGGTACGTGCGTCCAATGGCGTTCCACCAAGTTTCCTGGCCATCGCCAGCCGGCTCGCCCGCATGTCGGACACAAAGATCTGGCCATCGAACTTTCTGACATTGCGGAGATACTGGACAAAGAAGAGTCCGCTCGGACCGGCCCCGGTAATCAAGATGTGCCTAATCGGATGCCGCCCGCCGAACTCGTAGCGGCACTTGCTTCGTTCCACGCGGTCGCAAGCATGGAGAACGCACGCGAACGGTTCGATGACCGCTCCCATGGATAAGGAGATATCCGGTGGCGTCACCACGACGTTGGTCTCAGGAATACTCACCAAATCGGCAAAAGCTCCAGGCGGACCGGTGATTCCCAACTCTTCCAGGTAGGCGCATTGGTGTGAGTCGCCGGTTTCGCAATACTCGCACAGCGGCACTCGAGCTTTGCTATGACAATTCAGAACCTGGTCGGCAATCACCTTATCGCCGGGCTTGCACTTAAGGACGTCTTCCCCTACGGATTCGACGGTACCGTAAAACTCGTGGCCCAGAACCTGCGGAGACTCCTTCAGAGGAACCTGCCTTCCATTCTTGTCACGATGGTAGTTCGCGAGGCCGTGAAAGATGTGCAGATCGGTTCCGCAAATTCCAACCGAGCCGATACGAATCAAGACATCGCGCGACCCCACGGGCGGTGCAGGCAGATCGCGCACTTCAAATTTTGCGACGTCCTCCAAAACCAACGCCCTCATAATCTTTCCTCTCACCTAAAGATTGGCCACTGACCTGTAACGCACCACGAAGTGCCAAAAAGCCCCCCATTGCATGTGGAAGATTGTTACGATCAAACGCTTACGGCCTCACCGAGCTTCAGATACAGGGCGCCGTAGCGAGGGGGGTATTCAATGATGACCTCCATGCGTGAACCCCGCGCCTGGACTGAAAGGTCGTGTTCGCTTGGCCAGACCATCCTTGCGCCGGTGACCTTTAAACGTTTTGCGTCCACATTAATCCTGATCCGCGGTATACCTCGGTATTCACCTTCCATCGCCGCCTCGACGGTGTTCAAAAACTGCACCAGCACAAATTCACCGTTCCGGTCGTAGAAAAAGGTCCCGTGCAAGTACTCCGTGAAGGGTTCCGGCCGCAATTCGGCAATCGGGTCTTTAATCAGCAGTCGCATCACATTGGGTACCCATTGCCGGATCCAAAAGGGCCGCCATTGCATGGCCCAAAACAGGGGCACTCCGAGATAAAGGGACTGCCCTTTGCCAAATCGATTACTAGCTGCCGCCGGGCCACCCGTTTCGGTTCCCGGGGGCGGCGGTCCCCAATTGAACCAGTGGTTATGCTCCATGTCTTCCACCATGAATGGCAACCGGTATCTCATTACTTCCTGTCCGCTAGTCAGTTTGAGCCGCAAAAATGACCCTGGAAGTCCGACGGTACTAACCGCGAGCTCCTGTGCCAGGGGGCTTCGTGCTGATTCCAAGTAAGTTGAAGTATAAGCGCCGGGCCGCGGCGGATTCTCTCCGCCCTGGTGAGTGTACGCAAGCTCCTCGGACACATAATCCACGCCAAAAACATCGGCCAACGCGAAGTTTGAGCGCGCCCGCCGCTTCTCATCTCTCAAGCCACACTTGTGGCTGGCCACCAGCGTGCCGCCATTCTTAACCCAGTTGCGAATAATCTCAGCCTGCACGTCGGACAAAACCTCAACCTCTGGCAGGACTAGCGCCTCAAATTTCTCAAGCTCATCTGGCGTCAAACGGAATTCCGCCAGGCTCTCCACCGGCCGTCCCGCATAGGTGAGCGCTTCAAGCGCACCGACCGGCGACTGCCGAAAATCCACAGGGCGTTTCTCCGCATCCAGTGCCTGACGGGTGGATAGGCTGAAGAGCATTGCGGTGCTCAGAACCGGCCGAATGCCCGCCAGCAGGCAGTCGACGTTGCGAATGTCCGACCACGTTTCCTTGGCCACAGCGAACCAGCGCTTCGAAAACCCCTGGCCGTCGAGGTCGCTGATGATGGGAGCATTCCCCACGATGAACGTTCGCGCATTCTGCACCACCAGCGCATCCGCCTTGACGCGCGGAATCGACCCGGGGTACAGGTCCAGATAACCCTGCTTGCTGAACACCCCGGCCTGATAGTCCGGACGGGCATATCCGCGCATCAGGATCGACCCGATGGATATCCCCGTGTTGGTGGTGATGGGCTCAGCGTAGATGAAACTTACCTTCCTCATGATGTCGTCCGGAAACGCCTCGGGGCCGCCGTTCAGCGAGATGATCAGGTTGGGGCGATGTTTTCGCGCCACGGTCGTGATCTCATCCAGCATGTCTGTCATGCTCCGCTGCTGGTGCCAGCGATAGCGGGCCTCCCAGCCCTGGGGATTATTGAAGCCTTCCCGGTAGGGATCGCCCGGATGGTCCTTGTTCCAAGCCTCCTCGGTGTATTTGCAGAAGCAAAACGGACTGATGCCGCGGGAATGAAATTGATGGAACTGAATTCCATAGATGTCCAGGAAGAGCTCCTGCACG
>JASHSC010000388.1 GCA_030036915.1 Terriglobia bacterium | reverse complement strand
AGGCGAATACTTCGGGGGCCCTCCCTGGTCATCTTTCTCCTGCTGGGGCTCGCGCTCGGGCCCATACTCGGGCTTCGGCCCGCTTCCGCCGCCGAACAGAAGACCTACGAACGGCGCGGCCCGGGAAAGCAAGCGCCCACCGTCGTCCTGACCCCTACGATTTTCTACGTGGGAAAACCCGGAGCGCTGCAAGAGATCCTTGAAGCAACCATCACTCTTCACCAGAAACTTCGCGCCGGCCAGTGCGCGCTGACGATTGGAAAAGAAAGCGTTGAGCAGGCGCTCGCGGCCCAAGCGGATGCCGGAACGCAGAAGGTTGATTTGAACGTTCCGGAATTTGGCCCGGCCACCAGCGCCCTGCTGACGCTGAAGTTGGACGGGAAAACCTTCAAAACCCGCGTCACGCTCGATCCCCAGCGAAAGTGGACGATCTTTGTGGTGCCCCACGCGCACCTCGACATCGGCTACACCGATTATCAGGCGCGCGTCGCGGAGGTGCAGAACCGCAATATCGACAAATTGCTGGCGGAAATCGCGCAGTTTCCCGACATGCGCATCTCCCTGGACGGCTCCTGGATCGTGCGGAACTACCTCGCCTCGCGCACCAAGGCGGACCAGAAGGATTTTCTAAACCTGGCGAGCCAGGACAAAATCGGTGTGCCCGCGCAATATGTCAATGAGCTGACCGGCTACGCCACTCTCGAAGAACTCATCGAATCCACCGCTTATTCCCGATGGTTGCACCGCAAATACGGCATCCCCTTTGACTATGCCAACATCACTGATGTCCCAGCCTATAGCTGGTCTTACGCTTCCATCCTGAATTCGCTGGGCATTCATTACTTCGCCGCGGGCTCCAACAACGATCGCGCGCCGATTTTGATTATCGGCAAATGGAACGAGGTTTCGCCCTACTGGTGGCAAGGGCCCGACGGGCAAAAAGTGCTGATGGCCTATACGCGGGGTTATGGCCAGCTTGGCAGCCTCTGCGGCCGGCCTTTCAAGGCCGAAAAGTGCCGCGAGTCGCTGCCCAAATTCATGGACACGTTCAGCTCGCCCTCTTACAAGCCGGACGCCGTGCTGGTGTTCGGAAGCCAGTTTGAAAACACCGACCTGGTTCCCGGCGAGCCGGAGCTGATCGCGCAGTGGAACGCCCAGTACGCCTATCCCAAAATGATCTCGGCGGTTTTTCCTGACTATTTCCGCTACATCGATCAGCATTTCGGCTCCGAGCTGCCCACGGTGACGGGCGGTGGAGGCGGCTACTGGGAAGATGACATGAGCACCGACGCGCGCTCCACCATCCTCGATCGCGACACGCAGCAGCGCGCCCTCTCCGCGCAAAAACTTTCCACCTTGCTTACTCTTATTGACAAAAACTGGGCCGGCCCGGCGGAAACCCTGCGCAGCATGTGGGCGAATCTCGTGATGTATGCCGAGCACACTTTTTCCTGGGGAGGAAGTTACACGCATCCCACGGCGGAGGAGACGGTGGGCCAGCTCAAAGTGAAAAATCAATTCGCCATTGACAGCCGGGCGGAAGCGCGCGCCGTGCTTGACCAATCGCTCGACGAACTGCAATACCAGGTGAATCTTCAACCGCCTTTTCTGCTGGTTTTCAATTCGCTGAGCTGGCCGCGCAGTGGGTTTGTTCATCTCGACCTTTTTGATAACCGCAAAATTGTGGAATATCCCAGCGGCGCGCCCGTTCCGGTGGAAGTGGTGAGCCGCGACGATCCCGCTTTCGCCCAGGTGCGTTTCATGGCGGAGGATGTGCCCGCGATGGGTTACAAGTGTTATCGCCTCGAACCCGTCCCCGCCCCGCGCGTGGAACGTCCGCTGCCCGAAGCCCTTCCTTCCGCCAACGTCATCGAGAATCAGTTTTACCGGGTGGAAGTTGACCCGGCCACCGGAGTCATCAAGAGCGTTTTCGATAAGGAACTGCAACGGGAGCTGGCGGACAAGTCGAGTCCCTACGGGCTGGATCAATACCTCTATGTCGCGGGCGGCGATGAGGCGCCGCGCACCCAGATTGTTTTTTCGGACTTCCACCTGCCGCTGGCCAAGCTCACCGTTACTCCAGCGGAAGCTTCGCACGTGAGCCGCATTGTGAAGACGTCCTACGGCGAGATCATGATGCTGGAGGGCAGCGGCCTGCATGCGCCCACGCTCGGAACCGAGATTATTCTGTTCGACCACCAGAAAAAAATCGAGTTCATCAATCGATTGCACAAGGAGGCGGTGCCGAAGAAAGAGGCTGTCTACTTTGCTTTCCCCTTCGCCGTTCCCGACCCCGACTTCAGTTATGAAATCCAAAACGGCTGGGTGGACCCGGCGCACGATTTGATGAAGGGCGCCTGCCTGGAATGGTTCACCGCGCAGCATTGGGTGAAGGTGGCGGGGAGGGACGTCGCCGTGGGCCTGGTGCCCGTTGATGCCCCGCTGGTTTCGCTGGGCGATATCAACCGTGGTGTGTGGCCGCGCGAGTTCACGCCCAAGACCGCGGGGGTATTCTCCTACGTGATGAACAATTACTGGCACACCAACACGCAGCAGATTCAGGAGGGCGACTACACATTCCGCTACGTGCTCACCAGCGGGCGCGACCTCGCGCCCGCATCACTGGCGCGCCTCGGCCGGGAAGAAATGACGCCGCTCGAGCTCGGCCAGTCCGTGGCCAACGATAAGTTCGGCGATCCTCAGACTCCGCTTTCGCCCGAGCCTTCCAGCTTCCTGAGCGTGGATAATCCCAATCTCGTGGTGGTGAACTGGAAGGTTGCCGATGACCAGCAGGGCACCATCCTGAGGCTTTTGGAAGTGGGTGGAACGCAAGGCACCGCAAAGTTGGAATTCCCGCTGTTCCGCCTGCAACACGCCTGGCTGGACAACGCCGCGGAGGACAACTTGAGGGAACTGGAGGTGAGTCCACATTCGGTGGAAGTGGCTTTTAAGCCGCATGAGATTCTCACGCTGCGAATCGCGGCTACCGGGGTCACACAATGATGACGATAACGAGACATCGTGACATTTATCCACCTGCAGCGGCGCTCTATGAGCGCCGAAACCGGCGGTCGCCCTGCGACCCAAAGCCGTCTTCGGGCGACGGGTCGTAGACCGCCGCTACAGGCGGACGTGGTCACGGTGTTCTCTCCGCCTCAGTAGGTCAAAAAATTCCAGAGGTGAGGTGAAATGGACAGGCGAACGTTCAATAAAATTGCTGGTTTGGCGGCAGTGGGGGCGCTGGCGGAGGGCAGCGAATTGAAGGGCGCTCCGGTCAACGGCACTTCGCCGGGCGGCGCAAGCGATTCGGAAATAATTTTGCAGGACCGGGAATTTCTGGTGGCGTTTGATACCACAAGCGGCGCACTGACTCGCTTCGAGCGCCTGGCCACTCATTGGAGAATCGCGCAGCGGCCGGAACTGGCAGCCTCGTTTCGCCTGCTCGCGCCCTTGCCGCATCGCCGCGACAATTTTGTTCTGGGCGAAAAGCAGCGCGCTGCGAAAGTTGTGAAGGTCTCCGAGCACGAGGTCCAACTCCAGTGGAAGAATCTGCTCAGCGAACATGGCGGCGTGCTGCCCATTACGCTTGACGCCACCGTGACGCTGCACGGCGGCGTGCTGATGTTCGAAGCGACTTTGCAGAACGACTCGCCGCTCACAATTGAGACCCTCGATTACCCCTACTTCGGTGACGTTCACGCGCCATCGCCCGATTCTCCCATGACCAGCGAACATATGTGGTATGGCAATCTGGTGGGCGCCGAGCTTTATCCGCACTTCAACAATGAGAAAGGCTATTGGGGGGTCAGGTACCCTCTCAAGACCATCGATTCCAAGCAAAGCCTCTTCTGCTTGATTCAAACCCCGGCGGAGGGGCTCTATGTGGAGATGCACGACCCCACTCAACCTTACCTGCTGGAGTTCACCTTTGAGCAGCACCCCGGCGTTGTGGACTCGGTGGATAAGGAAGTGCCGCCGGGGGCTGAGATTTCGGGAATTCCGGTGCATCTGGAGGTCCGCACTTGCCATTTCGTTTTCACTCATCCGCGCAGCACGAAGAAACTCGTTCCTGTGGCCTTGCGCGCTTATGACGGCGACTGGCACGCGGG
>JASHSC010000387.1 GCA_030036915.1 Terriglobia bacterium | reverse complement strand
AAGCGAATATAGGGAACAGGATCGTTCAAATCGCTCTCCAATGCCGCGAGCAATTCGGGATCGCCGGTCAGATCCTTGAAGTGCTGGTTGAAAAGGCGGGTAGCGCCCCAGCGCGTGCGCGCGTCAGGCGATTTGAGCGCGGCGATCAGCAGTTTGCGCCCCTCGGTAGCGGCGTCCTGCCGGCGCGACAGCACCATGCGCAGCGCCTCCGCCGCACTGGACTGCACCATTTTGCTGGGATCGCCCAGAGCTTTGATCAAATCCGGCATTGAGCCGGCGTCGGCCATGTGCCCAATCGCCCTGGCCGCGGCTTCGCGCGCCAGCGGCTGGTCACTCTTGATCATGATTTGCCGAATCTCGCGCAGCATCGGCGCCGGAGCAGGGTCCCAGAACCGGTCGAGTTGCGCGAGGAGAAGCGGCAGATTGTGCGTATCGAGCGTGGTGGGCGGCGGATAAGCAGCGTCCCAATCCTTCGCCTTGGTGGGCCCCGGATAGAGCGTGGAAAGCGACATTACGGCAAATTCCGTGGCGCGAAAGGGAGTGTTGAATCCCTGATAGACCGGGTCACCTTCCCAGCTTCCCTCAGGTCGTTCCGCCGCCATCATGGCGCGGTAAGCGAGCCCCATGTGGGCATCGGTTTCCGGGCGCCGCCCCGCCAGCGCCAGGGCATAGATTACGTTGTAGGAGATGAAATCCGCAGGCTTGGCTTTTTTGTCAAACATGTAGGGCCAGCCGCCCTGGGCATTTTCATAGGAATAAGCCTGGTCGATAAGCTTGTCGATTTGCGCGGCGTACCGGGCGCGGTCTACCGTCGAGAGATAAATAATTTTCCACGCCACGTCAATCATGTTGGCGGGTTCGCGCGCCGGGGCGAGTCGGTCCACTTCGTCGCGCTCCTCCAGCCACTGGGGATCGTGCGTCTGTTCGTAAACCATGTTAAACGTCTTCCAGCTCTGCGTAGCAATTTCAAACGGGCTCACGTCGGGCTCGCATCCATCCGTCTCGTTGCCCGGCATCTCCTTCACGCCTTTGTAGTGGATCTTCAGGAATTGCGCGTAGGGAGTGTCAAAGTTGGGCCGCGGAGGGTCATGCGTCACATTTTGTTCGTACAAATGCTCAATCACCGGCAGGCGGCTCGACACGGTGCGCGCGGAATAAATGACTCGCACCCAGTTGGCGCCGGGTTCGCCGTAAAGCGGCCGGGCGTTGTTATAGATGCGGTCGGCAAGGAATTCCAGGGAAGTTCGCTGCGTGGGCGCGTAGCCGTTATGGATGGCGGTCAGGTAACCGCGGGTGGTGAACTGCGTGGGATGGCAGGCGATGCACAATTCGGTTTCCGAATGCTGCATGGAAGTGCGCAGTGCAATGGCGCCGCGCCGTGGCGTGTTGGAAAGCCACGTATCGCCCATGTTGACGAGGAAGTCCATGCCCGTACGCACGGCAAGGTGCGGATCGGTGTAGGGCGGCTCAGGATAATCATACGTGCGAAGCTGGTATGCCGGGTGGTCGGCGGCCACGCGCACGTAGTACTCCTGCCCGGGCTTCAGGATGCGCGTGCGGAATTTGTAGAGGCCGGGATAGTTCTGTGTGGCTTCGATTTGATAAACAAACTCGCCGTCATCGTAGGGCACCATGTCCGGCTGGCCGCCGCTGTCCTTACCGAGCTGGAAAATATCCACATCCAGGGGAACGTCGCGGTCCGTCACGGTCAGTACAAAATAGGCCAGCCGGGATTCCTTGCCGTGGAAAGTGAATTTGAACCACTGAAACCCTTTGAGCATCGCTGTATAAGCGTCTTCGGTGGGCGAGGGGGCGTAGGGCCGCACATCGTCGCTGCCGTAAATAGTTTGGCCGAACTCGAAATTCTGGGCGGTCTGCCAAGTGCCGTTGGGAGCGGCTGCGATCACGCCAGGTTCAATGTTATCAACGTGATCCGCCTGCGGCATGGTGGATTGTGGCACTTCGTGTAGGGTTGCGCCAATCTCCGGCATATGCATTTTTGCCGAAGCTGACAGCACGACTTTCAACGGCCCGGCGGCCCGCGGGTGGACGGTCAGATAGAAGTCTAGGTCGGCAGCGTGCAGCCATTTGGATTCGATTTCTCCGCTCGCGTCCTTCACGGTCACCAGGACGGCGTCGCTCCCCTGAAGCTGGGTCGGTTGCTTCGCCCACACCGTCAGCGCGTAGAGCGAATCCGGCCGAACTTGGCCCAGGCGGATCTCACGAACGACTTGGGCGTTTGCCTGATCGGCCTTGACAGACCGTCCCACATGGAGAAGCAAGGCACCAATCATGACCCCGCCCACCAACGATATGATTCCCCACTGTCCCTTTGCCGTCCTTCGTGACGCCGTCATTTTGCTATCCCCCTATTGGCCTGCTTAAGTTTTGAATTAGACCGCCATTACGAATCCTGATGCGCTCAATCGCTTGGGTGGGCTCTGGAAGGACAGGACCCGCAATTCCAGGAGTGACCAACTTTCGCTCACCCCCTTAATTTAGGACGCTCGGAAACTCGCGGGTGTTGTCCAATTTTTCCGTCACCCACATTTCGAATTTTCGCTTCCGGTGGGCTATTGGCCGCCCGCCATAATCTTCTTCCAGCGCGCCCACGCTTCGTCACGGGCTTTGCGATTGGCTTCACTCGCGTCCGGAGCCTCGCCAGCGCGCATGAATCCGTGCCCGGCGCCCTCATAGGTGATTGGCTCGAACGTTTTGCCCGCCTCTTTCATATGCGCAATGGCGTCGGGAATCGTAGCGCCAACGCGCGCGTCGTTGCCGGCGTAGAACCCATAAACGGGAGCGGTGATTTTCGCCATCGCCTCAGCCGGCGGCGGCGTGCCGTAGAAGACGAAGTCCGCCGCCAACCCCTCGCGATTCGTGGCAAATCGGAAACTCTGCGTGCCGCCCCAACAGAAACCCACGACATAAAGCTTGCCGTTAAAGGCGGGAATCTTCAGTGCGTAATCCGCCACTGCGTTCAGGTCCGCAGTGACCTGCTCAGGATCGAGACTACTCACCGCTTTCGTCGCGGGGCTTCCCATGCCTGAGCCTCCCGCGAAGGACGATGATCCCCCGCCGTTTGGCCCCATCCCGGAAAGCAAATCGGGGGCAAGCGCGATGTAGCCCGCGGCTGCGACCTGGTCCGCCAGGTCCTTTACCCAGTCCGTCATTCCGAAGATTTCATGAATCACCAGCACTGCCGGAGTTTTATCCTTGGCTTCAGGGTAGACCACAAAGGTCTCGACGGCGCGGTGATCGTGCTTGACGGTCACCCACTCGCCGTGGCGCGGGGATTTTTCCAGCTTCTCGCGCGCCCAATCCTGCGCCAAAACTGGCGAGGCGCTGGCCAGAAGGAGAAACCATACCGTGAGGGTTCGCATGATTCGCTCCTGATTGTCGTTGGTCCGGAGTCTCGCACGACCCAATTTGCCGCCCTGGGGAATCACCCTAAAATCATAACGCGATGCGCGGATGCCTGCAAGGGTTGTGAGCGGCCCGCACTCCGCAATTTGACCTCCGCCATGTGACACAAAGCAGAGTTGCAGGCGTGTTCCCGCGCTCCTATAATTCCAATATGAACTCATCTCGCCGAAAATTCCTGAAGACCGCCGCGAGCGTGCCCTTAATTGCCAATCTCGGCCCTCGAGGCGAAGGCGGCGTCGAAGCAATGGCATCTCCGCTGCCGGCCGCGCCCATTCAGTTTCAAAATCCCCAACTCATCCGTTACGACGCTCATTGCTTCACCATCAATGACAAGGACACGCTGGTAGTGAGCGGCGCCTTCCATTACGAGCGCTGCCCCAAGGCGTTGTGGCGCGACCGCCTGCAAAAATTCAAGCTCGCCGGCTTCAATACCATTGAAACCTACGTCTTCTGGAATTATCACGAGCCCGAAGAAGGCAAGGTGGACCTCACGGAGTTTGAAGAGTTCATCAAAGCGGTCCACGAAATGGGCTTCATGATGATCGCGCGGCCGGGTCCCTACGCCTGCGCGGAATGGGACCGCGGCGGTTTCCCTTACTGGATCGCCGCCAAGCGCTTCCCGCTGCGCAGCAACAATCCTGCGAGCATTCAGACTTCGCAGCATTGGTTCTCTGAGGTGCTGCCGATCATCATGAAAAACCAGGTGATGTTGGGTGGCCCCATCATCATGGTGCAGGTGGAGAATGAATACGATTACTGGCGGGGCGTGCCCGATGACGCGAAGCGCGAATATATCGACGCCCTGGCGAAAATGGTCTGGAACGCCGGCATCACCATACCGGTCTTCACTTGCTGGACGAAGCAGGCGCGCGAAAATTCTGATCCGGACATGGCGCGCATCATGGACACCTGCAACTTTTACCCACGCTGGAAAATCCTGGCGGAGGTTCCTCCCGCCCTCGAGAAATTGCGCCGCGAAGAGCCGGATTCGCCCCTGGCGATTTCGGAGCTGCAAGGGGGCTGGTTCAGCGAATTTGGCGGCGCGCTTTCCGTAAATCAGGAGGGGGTGAACGCCGCGCAGATCGACCTGCTCACCAAAGTGGCGCTGGAGCTGGGCGTTACCTCTTTCAGCTACTACATGGGCTTCGGCGGAACCAATTTTGATTGGGCGGCGAAAAGGCTGACCACCACATACGACTATGCGGCGCCCATCCGCGAGCCGGGCGGACTGTGGGACAAATACTACGCCGTGCGCGGCATCGGCCTGTCACTGCGCGTTTTGGGCGGAGTCCTGACGCGCGCCTCCACTCTGCCCAACATTCAGTCGACGAACGCAAACGTCGCGGTCACGGAGCGCGCCCTCGCCACGAGCGCCGTGTTGTTTGTGCGCGAAAACGCCAACGCCCCGCAGCGCTTCAAAATGACTTTCACCGACCCTCACAGTCCCAGCAAACGCTTTATTTCCGCTCCCCGCGAAGGCGAGTTGGATCTCGCCCCGCGCGAGGCGAAGATGCTGCCCGTACAGATTCAGGTGAGTGGCGGAAGGCTGTGTTACTCGACGGGCGAAATTTTGGCTCACGGCGTTAATCTTGACCGCGACTTCCTGATTCTGTACGACCTGCCCGGGCGAACACTGGAAATGGGCCTCGCCACCACCGAGGAGCCGGAGGTGGAAGGTGACACCGCCTACCGCTATTGGGATCCGGAATACGAAACCTCAGTGCTGGCGGTGCAAGTTGCGAGCAGGGAGAAGATGCTACTTTACCACGAGCACCTTCAGATCTTCGTCGCCCCGCGCGACCTAGCTTTGCATACATTCCTTTGGGAGTTCCCACCCAACATCGTTCCGGATTCCGAGGAAAAGAAGACGGTGGTGGCTCCGATCTTTGGTGATGTGTATTCGCTCGCGGGCTCCGGCACAGTCAAGAGCCGCGCCTGGGCGGACTTGGATCTTCAGCCCGGCGAGCATGACCTCGCTGTTATGCTCCCGCCGCTCCCGGTGAAGTGCCGGGTGGATGACAGCCTGACAGAATTCCACTACGACCGGACATGGCACATGGCGCGAGCACACATCACTACGCCGGCAATTCCTTTTCAGCCCATTAATGTGACTGAGGGCGAGTATGGCCTGGACAAATTCGATCCCAGCACAGGCGACTGGCTCGCCACGCCGCTGCACGCTCTCGAAGACCTCGGCCCCGTGCCCTATGGTTACGTCAAATACCGCGCGTCGTTCAATTACAATGGCGAGTCCAAGATGTTTGTCTCGACGCGCGCCGACGACCAGAAAAAAATCTTTGTGAACGGAAAATTGGTGGCCGAAGCTTCCAACAAGGAGAAGCTCATCGATTTCCCTCTGGCGAACTACGCGCAGGCGGGTAGCAACCTGGTGGAAATTTCCTACGAACTTTTCGGCGCCCCAAATTTTGGCGCCAACGTGGGCGAGTTGAAGGGCCTGGAATCGGCCGGCGTCGGCGCGGACCTTGCTTCGGCGAAGGGCCTGGAAAACTGGCAAATCCAGCAAGTGCCACCGCTCATGCACGGCCGGGAAATCGACCCGCAAGCCGGAACCTGGATCCCCGCTTCGTTTACCATGGGCGACGGGAACCTGCCGGTTATACCTGTCTTCGCCTGGTGCCGAGCCAAGGTGAATCTGCCCCCTCCCGACGAAAGCTGGAAAATTCCTCTCAAGCTGGTCTTTGATGCCGACTGCGATGCCAATATTTTCTTCAATGGGAAATTTGTGGGCCGCTACGTCACCATCGGCCCGCAAAAGGAGTTCTATCTTCCTGAGCCTTATTTTTCTCCCACCGGGGAAAATGTCCTGACCTTCGTTCTTGCCTACACCAACCAGACGCATCATCTGCGAAAACTGCAAGTGGCACCCTACGCGGAATTTTCGGCGCGCCGCACGCGTCTGGAATTTGAGTGGTAACCTCGGCCCGAATCATGCTTGTTCGCAGGCGGCATTGAAGACGCCGCCCTCAGCGCGAAGCGACGATACCTACGCCCAATTCTTCATTTAATGATTTCGCTTATTTTTAGATGGTGCTAGGATATTCGCGGCCCCTCAATCGAACGGAAGTAATGCCTTCGATATACCACTACTACTGACGGAGGAAAGAACGATGCGCGTCTTAAAGCTTTCCTTCCCTCTTTGCACATTCGCACTGTTGCTGGCATGCGTCCAGCCGCTGATGGCGCAGACGGGGAAGCTGGTAATTCATGTCAATCCGCGCGAGGCGTATATCTATGCCGACGGGAAACCCGTCTCGGAAGCGCGCGGTCA
>JASHSC010000386.1 GCA_030036915.1 Terriglobia bacterium | reverse complement strand
AGGGAGATGGTAAATCGCGCACCGTGGCCGGGCTCACTCGACACGTTCACGAAGCCGTTGTGATTCTTCACAAATCCGTAGACCATGGCGAGCCCGAGCCCTGTGCCTCGCCCGGGTTCTTTGGTTGTGAAAAACGGCTCAAAAACCCGCGAGGAGGTCTCAGGCGCGATTCCCGTCCCCGTATCTTGGACGGAGATGCTGGCGTAGCCCCCCGGAACGCAAGTCCCAACAAGTCCTGTTGGACCCAGTTCGATCATTGTCGTGGTGGCCTCAAGGGTCAGCGTTCCTCCTTGAGGCATGGCGTCCCGAGCGTTAATGCACATGTTAAGTAAAGCTTGTTCGAGAAAGCTGGGGACAGCATTGACCCAAAGCGGCTCTCCCCCTTTTTGCACGTTAACCGTGATATTTCGATTGAAGGTCCGCGCCACCATGCGTCGAACCCTCTCCAGGGCGGCGTCAATGGAAACGGGTTTCATCTGTTGCTGATCGGGGCGGGAAAAGGCCAGAAGCTGGCGCGTCAGGTCAGCGGCGTGTTCGGCCGATTGCTCGATCATACCCAAGGAATCCTGTAGCGGATGATCCTTGCTTAATCGTTGGCGAGCCAGCGACGCGAATCCCAACATGACGCTCAATAAGTTGTTGAAATCGTGCGCGATGCCACCGGCAAGGGTTCCCAGCGCCTCCATTTTTTGGGCCTGGAAGAGTTGCTGTTGCAGCCGACTGTACTCGTCGCCCGCTTTTTTGCGTTCGTCGATATCCTCAATCATGGCCAGGAGATGAGTCGGGCCGTTTTGCACGTCGTGGAAGAGGGACAAATGGGTCGCACACCACACCGCTTCTCCCGATTTTCGGCGGTAGCGAGTCTCGAAGCTCGCCTCCCCACTTCCCGCTTCTACGAGAGTTTGCAACTGTTGCCTGGCCGCGGGAGCATCATGGGCGTGCGCAAAATCGAACAAATTTTTTCCCTGTAGCTCTTGGCGGGAGGTGGCGAGAAGGCGCGCAAAGGCGGGATTGACGGTATGGATTTCACCATCCAACCTCGCCAGGGCGACGCCGAAGCATGCCTGTTCAAAGATTGACCTGAAACGCTCATCCGAAGCGCGTAATTGCTGGTATAGCTCGCCTCGTTCCAGCGCCAGAGCCGTTTGCGTAGCGACCTGATCGATGAGAATGCGCGAAAGCGGCCGGAGGCCATCCGATTGGCCGGCCACAGCCTCGAGTACACCGAGCACACGCGTCGCGGTGCGCAAAGGTACGGCCATGTAGCATCGTTCTTCCGGGTCAAACCCCAGGCAGCGAGAGTCTTCGCCAGTGCGGGGAATGTAGATTGACTCCTTCTGTTTTACTGCGCAGCCCAGAATGGTGGGCTCCTGGAGGGAAATGGTGCGCGGTGAGCCCGCCCTACGTCCCTGGCTGGCAACCGGTCGAAGCTTTCGATTCGCTTCGTTCAAACGGTAAATACAGGCGCGAATCAAGTCTTCGCTCTCTACCAGGGCAAGAAGGATGTCTCCCAGAACCGACTCCGCATCGAGCACACCGGCCAGCGTGGCGTTAACTTCCAAGAGACAAGAAAGCGGATACGTGCGAAATTCCCTTCCCTCAATGTGCCCCGGTGCTCCTAAAGTGGAGGTCGCTGCCGTCTCTTGGCCTGCCTTGGATTGCCCGGAAGAGGGCAAGAAATCTCGCGGCGAGCGATTTCTGGGCGTTGTGGCCATTCTCCTCCTATGCTTTTCCGTAACGTATAAGGCCGCCCTTGAGGGCGGCATGTCGGTCGGCTGACTGACTAAACCCCCGCGCTACTTCACTCCTGCCACAAATCGGATGTTGCAGAATTTCTCATGCAATACGCCAGCATGAGTGTCTTCCCGAACACGCCTGCCTATTCGTCTGGACCAGCAGAGGTGTATCCCGCACATATGAACCTGCGAGGTTGGCCTCGGTTTCTAACCTCATTGGGCCCCGGAGCAAGAATCAAGCCATAGAGTTGTTCGCCTTTAGAGTCTCCCCGCGGCTTGGGAATAGGGTTCGGTGCCCAAGTTGACCTCTGCACCGCCTCCTGCAAGACCCGAAAAGTCGGCACGGTCCTTCCGGGCGACTGCAGCAAACCAGCGATCAGCCTAAGTTCCCGGGGGCAAGCTAACCGACTGTGAGGAACACTTCCACCTTCAGTTTCGCCAACTCGCGCCTGAACTAGACTTCTTGACTTCGGACCCTCCTCTTCCCCTACTGCTCCATAGCACGTTCGATGCCATGAGCATGGGCAAGCTACCGGCACTAGCCCACCACGCTAGAAACCTACGCGGCTACAAAGACCGCAGTTGCAACCTTCCCCTGATCCTCCGTGATTATTCTTCGGCAAAATAAAGGTAAGACTTGAGTAATCTTTAACATGAAGAACTCATCAGGAAAATGCCGCAGCGCGCCCCAACGGATCTTCATAAACCAACAGGGTTGGTAAAGGGTTGAACGTTGTTCGGTGCCGTAGGCGATGCTCGAATTCTTCTCGTGACTACATAAAGTGGGGTTATGGCTCGCAAACTTGGAGGTTCCACGCCCTGCTCTGTGGTTCAGGTTAGGAACTTCTCATCAATTTTCGGACCCTTTGGAAATCTCGGAACTTGTGGGGGCGGTTTATTGCAGGTAGCCCACATCTACTGAGGCCGAGAGAATTTAGTGACGATGTCCGATTGTAGCGGCGGTCTCCAATCGCCGCTTTCGGCGCTGAGAGGGCGCCGCTCCATGGGGAGACCTGTCAAAATATTTTGTCATCCTCAATAACAGTTTGTATGCAAGCCACCTGCATTCTACAATCAGAGAGGTTCTTGTCTCGCGCCGCGAAGCCCTGAGCCTATCCCATGGACTTCGCCCTTGATACCCATTAATGCTCTTGTTCCCGAACCAGGACGAGGGGGGCCTTATTTTTTTCCCTCGGCTGTCGTATTTTCCCCACCGTATTCGATAACCTGCTTGGAAGCCCAAAACACGCCACACTAATTCAGTGCTCCGGGGTCCGAACATTGCGGGCTTCAAGATGAGGTCGAACCGCGGGCGTCGCTCCTTGGTGATTATCAGAAGATGGCCCATTGCCTGGATATGAGGCAGGCGAAGGGCCATAAGGCAATGGGATCGAATCGAGGGACTCCCGTGGCCAGGACAAATTACGTAGTCGCCGGAAATCGGATTTTCCGGATGGTGCAACATGCGACGAATTTCTTTTCTGGCTTGTGCGGCATTGGTCTGGATGCTTTGTATTAAGGGGGTAAGAGCCCAGCAGTCCGAATCCACCATTTCCGAGGGTCCGAACCCATCGCCGTCTTCGCAGCCGACTGCGGGAGCAATTCCGCGCCTGATTAAGTTTGCGGGAACGGCGAAGGATATGACGGGAAAGGTTCCCACAGGTGTCATTGGTTTCACCTTTTCACTTTACGAGCTACAGGAGGGAGGCCTCCCGCTCTGGACGGAGACCCAGAATCTGACGCTGGATCCGCAGGGTCATTACACGGTGCTGTTGGGTGCCAATTCCCCCGAAGGCCTGCCGCTCGCCCTCTTCACCACGAGCGAGGCATTATGGCTGGGCGTGGAGCCGCAGTTGCCGGGTCAATCCGAGCAACCTCGTGTATTGCTCGTGGCCGTACCTTATGCGCTGAAATCCGCCGACGCCGACACCCTCGGTGGGTTGCCCCCCTCGGCCTTCATGCTCGCGCCAAGCGCGGCGTCAGCGTCAGCAAGTAATCCCCTCGTTTCGGCCCCCATTAGCTTCCCGCCGCCAAACCCAGTTCAGCCGCCGGCGAACACGTCCAGCGCAGGAGGCATCACCGGCTCCGGCACCACCAACTTCGCCGCCATGTTCACCGGCAACTCGACAATTGGGATTTCACAGATTTACCTCAGCCCCCCCGGAAACGTGGGAATCGGCACTACGAACCCTTTGGCAGCGCTGGACGTGAACGGGACCGGAAATTTCAGGGGGATGCTGAGTGGGACAACTGGGAATTTCAACGGTGCGCTGACCTCTGCAGGATTGGTAATGCCGGCACAAAGCACGGCCACTGCCGCGCAGGGTTTCAACTCCAATCCATTCGACCTGATCGCATCCTCGTTCAATAGCGGAACAAGCTCGGCTGTCCCGCAAATGTTCCGCTGGAGCGCCGAACCTGCGGGTAACAACACAGCCAGCCCTTCCGCGAATTTGACCCTGCAATTCCTATCAGGTTCCGGCACTCCGGCAGAGACCGGACTTTCGATTGCGAGCAATGGCCAGATCACGTTTGCCCCCGGGCAGCCGTTTCCAGGTGCAGGAAACGGCTCGGTGACAGAGGTGTCGGGCACGACGCCGGTTACGGTGGCCGACGGGAATACAACACCCAACATCAGCATTTCCGCCGGAGGCATCGGGAATTCGCTACTTGCCAATCCATCATTGACGGTCCACGCGGGCACGGGCCTTTCAGGTGGTGGAATTGTAGCCTTGGGTAGCACGATCACGCTGAACAACTCCGGGATTCTCGGACTGACAGCGACGGGACCGCTCTCGGCCAGCAGCGGTCAGAACCCGGTGATCAGCCTGAGCGGCGTCGTGCCGGTGGCGAACGGCGGCACCGGCTCGGGCACGCAGAACTTTGTGGACCTGACGACCAGCCAATCCATCGGTGGGAACAAGACATTCACGGGCAACGCGACATTACAACAACACGATTAGTGGGAACATCAGTGGCAGCGCGACTAGTGCAGCGACGGCCACCAACGCCCTTGCGCTGGGCGGCAATGCTGCGGCCAACTACAGCACCACGTTGCAGGCCGACGCGCGGTATCTGCAACTGGCCGGCGGCACGCTTGCCGGAGGCCTGAGCGGCACAAGCGGAAGTTTCACCGGGGCTGGCAACTTCGGCGGCTTGCTCACGCAATCGGGCGGCAGTGTGCTGCCCTCGACGGGGACGGCCACACCCAGCAACGGCTTTAATTCCAACGGAATCGAGTGGACGGCCTCGGTATTCAACCCTGAAACGGGAACGCCCTTGCCGCAGAATTTCCTGTGGCAGGCGGAGCCAGTGGGCAACAACACGTCCGGGGCCGGGGGTAGCCTCAATTTGTTGTTTTCCTCAGGAGCCACCACTCCGGCGGAGACGGGGTTCTCCATCTCCAATAACGGCACGGTGACATTTGCTTCCGGGCAGACTTTTCCAGGCGCAGTAGCCAGCGTGAGCGCCGGGGACAGCTCCATCACCATCGGCGGAACCGCCTCGGCGCCTACCGTGGCAGTCGCCGGGGGCGGAATCACCGCGGCAAACATCGCCATCGGCGCGGTGGTGAAAGGAATCAACGGGCAGACGGACGCCCTGACGCTCGCGGGAACCAACGGGCTAAGCGTTGGGTCAGGGGGCGGCACGATAACGGTTACCACCAACGCCACGGCAAACGACACGGCAGGCACGCTGGTTTCACGCGATGCCTCCGGCAATTTCTCAGCGGGAAGCGTAACTCTGAGCGGCATCCTGGCCCTGCCCGACACCTCGGCGGGCTCAGTGGGCGTACTGACGATGGGGGGCTCGCCTTTCCTGCACAACTTCGGAACGAATAATGCCTTCCTGGGCAGCGCGGCTGGAAACCTGAGCCTGACAGGCCAGAACAACTCTGCTTTGGGCTCGAGCGCGCTTTCCGCCGACACCACGGGCGGAACCAATACCGCCGTTGGCTCCAGTGCGCTCTCCGCGAACACGACGGGAGGCAACAATGTTGCCTTCGGATACCAGGCGGGAGTCACTCAAACCGCGGCGAACGCCAACCTCACGGGATCCAATAACACATTCCTAGGCTCCAACTCCGGCCCGGCGGGCTCCACGGAAGTGGACAACTCGGCGGCGATTGGCGCCAATGCCCTGGTCAATTGTTCGAATTGCATCGTGCTGGGGGACAGCACCCAGCCCATGATGGTGGGCATCGGCACGAACACCCCGGGGCAGACGCTCGACGTGGTGGGAAATGTGCAGGCCACGTCGTTCATGGGCAGTGGAACAAACCTGACGGGCATCAGCGTGCTGGGTGCCGCAAACACCTTTACGGGGCAAAACGTTTTCACCGCCCCGCCCACCGGCAGCGGCGCCAGCCAGGGGCCCCTTTACGTGGATCCGGCCTCGGCGGGCGCGGGGCAAACTTTGATCGGTGCGGCCGTGGGCGGGACGCCCAAAATGATGGTGGATACCAACGGCACCCTGACTCTGGCCGGCACGCTGAGTCTCCCCAATACTACCTCGTCCACTGTGGGCGTAATCTCCCTGGGTGGCACGCCCTTCTTGCACAATTACGGCACTCAGAACACATTCGTCGGCGCTGGAGCGGGGAACCTGAGTGTGACCGGCACGTCAAACTCGGCTTTCGGATCGGACGCCCTCCAAACGAACACCACGGGGAGCCTGGACTCGGCACTCGGCTATCGCGCACTGCAAAATAACACCGCAGCGGGCTACAATTCCGCTTTTGGCGGCCAGACGCTCCAATTCAACACGACCGGGGCCAGCAACTCCGCCTTCGGAGCAACGGCATTAGAGGCCAACACCACCGGCTCCAACAACTCTGCCTTCGGAGTCTTTGCGCTCGGGTTTAACACCACCGGCCATAACAACGATGCCTTCGGCGGCAACGCCCTGGGCAACAACACCACGGGATTCTATAATTCCGCGTTCGGCGATGGGGCGCTTGGTGACAACACCACAGGCACTGGGAACTCAGCTTTCGGATGGTCGGCGCTCGTCAACAACTCCGCCAGCAATAATTCGGCATTCGGGGCCTACGCGCTCAGCGCCAACACTACAGGTTCGGGCAATGACGCCTTCGGCGAATTCACTCTCGGCAACAACACCACGGGTGTCGGCAACTCTGCCTTCGGCGTTCAGGCGTTGCAGCAGAATACCACGGGGTCGTACAATGATGCCTTCGGCGCCAGCGCCCTGGCTTTGAATTCCACGGGCAGTTTCAACGCCGCCTTCGGCGAGGCAGCCTTGGTATTCAACACCACGGGAAGCAACAACGCCGCCTTCGGCATCAGTGCGCTTTACAACAACAGCACGGGGGGTGGAAACTCCGCCCTTGGGTATTACGCACTCAATGCCAACACCACGGGCTCCTCGAATTCCGCTTTCGGCCAGAACGCCCTCCAGTTCAACACCCAAAACTCGGGCAATTCTGCCTTCGGCGCCAACGCCCTGCAAAACAACAACGACCCCAGCACCATAGCCGGCGCGTTCGATAATTCCGCCTTCGGAGCCGGCGCCCTCGCTGCGAATACGTCGGGCATCTTCAATTCCGCATTTGGCGCGGGTGCGCTTGCGAATAGCAACACCACGTCCTATGACTCGGCCTTCGGAGTCGGCGCCCTTTTCAATACCACCGTTTCGGGCAACGACGCGTTCGGAGCCGAAGCCCTGGCTGGGAATACAACGGGTTCGCCCAACGACGCCTTCGGAACCGCTGCCCTTTCTAGAAATTCGACGGGCAGTTCGAACGCCGCCTTCGGTTATGACGCCATGTTTTCTAACACGGGGAGCTTCAATTCAGCCTTCGGCATCTATTCGCTTTCTGGCGGCGACACGGGATCCAACAACTCTGCCTTTGGGTATGCCGCGCTCCAGAACAACAACGGCACCTCCGGGGGCAACGATGCCTTCGGCTATCAGGCGCTTCAGGCCAACACCACGGGCTTCAGTAACGACGCCTTTGGCGGCGACGCACTTTTTCAAAGCACCACGGGCGTGCAGAACGATGCCTTCGGCGGCTGCGCGCTCTGCGCCCT
>JASHSC010000385.1 GCA_030036915.1 Terriglobia bacterium | reverse complement strand
TGGGGCTTTCAAAGGAGGCAGGCTGGCCATTGATGAGGCGCTGCGAAAAAAATGCCCGCGCCCCGCACTCACAGTAGGCAATGCACCACGTTACGTTTCCGCCGTAGGCATTCACCAGCCAGCCGAGCGCGAGCATGTCGCCAAAGGGCTGGCCGCGGAAATTCAAATCCAGCCCGGCGGCAATCACGTCATAGCCCCGATCGAGCAAGGCGCGCGAGCAATCAAACAACTCGTTCACGAACTGGCCTTCGTCAATGGCCACGCAGTTCACCGGCTTGCCGATGATCCGTTCGCGCTCGCCGATGAATGTAAACATTTCCCAGGGATTTTGGGAATCGAACTCCACCGCATCCATCTGCCGATGGCTAAGCTGGTTGCGACTTTGCACCACACCCTGCGCGCTCTTGGTGTCGTCCTTGGGCTTGAACAAAATGACGGATTGATGCGCGTATTCCTCGCGCATGGCAACGCGCCGGATCAACTCGGCGGTCTTGTTGCTGCGCATGGGGCCAATCACAACTTCGATTGTTCCCGGCATACTGAAGTCTCCTCAGTCTAGCGATGGCCACAGTCTATTTGCAAAACTCAAATTGTCAAAAACTTTTTCGAAGCATGGGCCCTCTCCGCCTCACACGCATAGGACGCCGCGAGAGCGGGTGTTCGTATTAGAATTGCTCTTTCAATTCCCTTGTCCGAGGCGATGCTCATGGCGGATCTTGCGGTGCTGGCAAAAATCTCCACCCGTTTGATCGATCGTTATGGCGAACGTGGCAAGGCAGCCGCCGTCCGATTACAGGTATGGCTCGAGGGCCTGGTGCCGATGGCATTCCCGCAGATCCTTGCGCGCCATTTGGAAGAGCAGCACGTGCCCCTGCTCTTCGACGCTTTCTGGCAGGTCTTGCCCTTCGGCACCGGGGGGCGGCGCGGCCGGGTTGGCTACGGGTCGAATCGCTTTAACCCCTCCACCGTGGCCATGACCGTGCAAGGCCATTGCAATTTCCTCGCCGAGGCATTTCCCGGCGCGAAAACTTCAGTCATCGTAGCCAATGATGTTCGGATCTTCAATGACTTCGCGGGCGTTTACCGTTTTTTGGGAAGTTCTCACCCTTTGCTCGGAACTTCCTCGAGGTCGATCGCCAAACTTGCCTGTGAGATTTACGCGGGTAACGGAGTTATTCCGTATCTCGCCGAGCCGGAGGCCGACCAATCGCTCCTGAGCACGCCGGAGCTTTCGTTTATTATCCGCAACCTCCGCGCGCAAGGAGGCATCAACATCTCCGCTTCGCATAATCCTCCGGACGATAACGGCATCAAGGTTTATGACGAGTACGGTGGCCAGCCAATCCCGCCCAACGATCAGCGCCTGGCCGATGCCATGGATAATGTTACCGACGTGCGCCGGATTCCATTCGCGGAAGCGCTTAAAAGCGGTCTGATCCGCAAAATACCGGAGGAGTTAAACCAGCAGTACGTCGACGAATACGTGCGCCTTTATGGTCGCCTCTTTACTCCCCGGCCGAATATTCCGGTCGTATACACGCCGTTGTGCGGATGTGGCTTGCGCTCGGCCGGCGCGTTGATGAAGAAGCTGGGCTTTCCCATCTTGACGCCACCCTATCAAGGTCCTGACGGAACCTTTGCCCCCATTCCCTTCAAAGCGCCGAATCCCGAGGTTTCGGAATCCACCGTCCCGGCCACGCAGTTTGCGGAATCGGCGGGCTCGGGAGTCGTGCTGTCGAGCGATCCCGACGCGGACCGGGTGGGTCTGGAAGTTCGTCTGGCAGACGGTTCCTGGTACCACTTTGATGGAAACAAGATCGCTACGCTGATCTGCTACTACCTGATGCTCGACCCGGGCGGTCCGCGGCGCCGGGGATTGGTGATCGAAACCTTGGTGACCACGAAAATCCTGGGCCAGATTGCCGCCACGGCAGGAGATTCATGGATCATTGACGACCTCTTGGTGGGTTTCAAGTACATGGCCAACGTACTCAAAGTTCTCGAGAAGCGCGGGCGATGGGGCAACGTCTGCACACGGCCAGAATCACTGGTGCTGGCGACCGAAGAAGCACATGGGCTGATGCTGACCGCGACAATTCGTGACAAGGATTCCGCGCCGGCGTGCATGTTTCTGGCGGCGCTCTATCAAAAGGTGTGGCTTGAGGGGCGGAACCTGCTGGACTACTACATTGAGATCCTGGAAAGGCTCGGTGGCTATGCGGACACGGGCCGCTCTATTGTAATGACCGGCGCCGACGGGGGAATTCAGCGCGACCGCATCGTGGCATCGCTTCGGTCGTCGCTGCCGAAGACCTTAGGCGGCCGAACCGTTCATCGAGTGGTGGACTACTGGAACGAAGACGCATTCGGCAATTTACTGAGCGCCACAGATCAACTTTCGCGCAATGTGCTCCAGTTTTTCCTTGATGGATCCATTGTAACCGTGCGGCCATCGGGCACCGAGCCCAAATTGAAATTCTATTGCCAGCTCGTGCCGGAGGGGGATTCGCAGAAATTGCGCGGAAAGGAATTGATGCGCGATTTGACGGAACGCGTGGATGCCCTGGCGCGCGCTGTTTATCAGGAATTGCTGGCCCGCGTAGACCTGCATCTCAGCGAGTCTGGTCTGTTGCTGCCCGACCTCATCGACATCGGCCGCAAACAGGAGTTCGAGCGCAAGACAGTGCCGCAGCTCCGCGAAGCCATCGCGCAAGGTCAATTTGCGAATCTGGAAAAACTTTTGGACTGGCTGAGGGAGGAAGTTGCGGGCATGACGCCCGGCGCGAATCCACTCCCCGCGTTGAGAGCGAGCATCGCTTATCTTTGCCGGCAGTGGGAAAAGGACTTGAAGAGCTCACCCCTCATCAATGAATTGGCGGCGTGGGCGGGGCCGGCGCGCCGCGCTTGAGGCCGGGGCGAAAGCGAATTACTGCGCGCGGAAAATCAGCAACTCCGACGTCAGATCGCTCTCCAGGCGCACGGGAACTCCCGCCTGCATCAGGCGATCTCCCGGAACGGCAATCGTTTGACCGTTGTTCGAAAAGGTGACGTTGTAGGTTTTGGAAAGGTCTAGCCCGCGCGGTTTGAACCAGTAGGTGGCGTCGCCCGATTCGGAGGTTCGAAACACCCAGCCCAGGTCCGCCTGCGAGTCCGGTGCGGCATATTCCAGCACCATCCACGGGCTCGATTCCAGCATGGGCGTAACGGGCGTGTGATGGTAGACCCGGCAGTCTTTCATAATCGGGCGGATTACCTGCTTGTAAAGATTCACCTGCCGCAGCGTCTCTTCCTTAAGAAGTGGGTTGAATTCCTCAAGCGATGGGCTCAAGCCGCGAAAGATCGGAAGGACCATGGTGGTGGCCCGCAACTGAGTGACCAGGTCCGCGTCGGAGGGCACGCCGCCGGTCTCCGTTCCTAAACTTCGCAACAGAATCTCCGGAGGTAATATCCAGGTCATGCCGTTTACGATCTTAAAGCTGCGGGGGGCACGCATCCAGTCGGAAATTTCCGTGTCCTGAAAGCGTCCCATAATTCCCAGGTCAAGTCTTCCTCCGCCACCTGCGCAATTCTGGAAGATCACATGCGGAAATTGGCGACGGAGCCTGTCGAACATGGCATAAAGCGCTTCCACATGCCGCCACTCGGTATTTTCCAGAAATCCGTCGCGCATGCGATTTCCGCCCGCTTCCACGGTGGTGTTGTAGTCCAAGCGGAAGAGGTCAAGGTCGTACTTTCTAATAATGCGGGCAATCTCCGACTCCATCCAAGCGGCCACCACGGGATTCGAGACATCAAGCTGGCGGCCGTTGGCGGTGGGTTTGCCGTCACGCGTCAGTATCCAATCAGGATGCTGCTGGCGCAGCTTTGAGGCACTGCCGATGCCTTCAATTTCGACCCACAGCCCGAAGAGCAGGCCCTTTTGCCGGGCGTGCTCACGAATGGGGTTGAGGTCATTCGGCAGCCACGCGCCCGCATACCAGTCGCCCACGTTGTCCGGCCAGCGGTTGGGTTCGGGCCCATACCAGCCGGCATCAATTACAAACAACTCCGCCCCCGCGGCCGCCGCCAAATCGATTTCCTGGTCGATGCCCGGCTCGCTTTCATGATTGACGATGTAACCGTGGTGATTGGCCTCCACCAGCATGTCGCGGCCGGGAATAGGCGCGGGCAAAACCTCGCGCCGGACGTGATCGTGCATCGCCTGAATCACGCTATCTAGGTCCCCTCGCATGCACAGCACGTGCGTGCGCGGAGTCTCCACCGCCTCGCCCGGTTCGAGGACGCGCAGCACCGGGTCCACGGTGCTCGGCCCCATGCGGAAGAGAAACATGGCCTGGTCAGAATCCGGGAATTGCCGTCCCGTAACCTGATACGTCCAGTTGGCGCTCCAACCGAGCGAGGCAACGAACCACTCTCCCGTGGCCTTGTTGTGCGCGAAGAAAGTAGGGTGGCCCCAGCCGGATTTCCCGCGCGTGCCCGCGACGGTCCTTGTGGTGTTGTCAACGGGCTCGAATTTCCACGCTCCTTCGTGACCCCAGATTTCGTATTGGGCGTAGCCGACTTCGAAGGGAGTGGTCGAGCCCTGGGGAAGACGTTCCTTCAGGTCCGTGGTGTCCCAAATCATGCCGGACCAGGGTGAGACGGCGGTAATGGCAGTAGGCTTGGCGCCCGTATTCACGATCTCCAACCAGCGCACCATCACCGGTCCGCCGTAAAGCAGCGTGTGGACTCTGACGGTGATGGGGCGCGCCGCGCTGGCCAATTCGAGCGTCACCAGCAGGCCATCGGGATTGTGAACCTCCGACTTCTCTGCCTTCACCCACTTCCAGGTGCCCGCCAGGTCCTGACCTTCGATCGCAAGTTGAAATCCATCGATCGGCAAACCCTCTCGCTGCTCCAGCGCGGAAGTAAGATGGAACTCCGGCTCGATGAATCCGGTGGCGAGCCAGTAGCGGTTCACCCAGCGGCCTTTCCACAAGACTTCGTCGCAGACCGTCAGTCCGGAAGTGAGTCGAATCCCCGGCTCACGAATCTCCGCAGCCCGGTATCTGAGCGTGGCTGAATCTGCAGCCGCGCTTGAATTCACGCCCACCAGCAGCAGAAATCCGGCGCAAAGGAGAATTTCCCGGCCCAAACGCCGCATACCAAGCGGATACACCTTCATTGCGATCACCTTCGATTCAAGAGAATCGCCGTTGGACAGATCAACGCCAGGTCGTGTCAGTAATTCGAGACCAATTCCTGCGCCGTGGCGACGATGGTTTCCGTTGATGGAATGTAGAACCTCTCCATGATCGGCGCGAATGGAACCGGCGTGTCCGGCGCGGCGATGCGGCGAATCGGCGCGTCCAAATGGCCGAAGCACACGTCGCCGATGCGCGCGGCCACTTCCGCCCCCCAACCACCCGTCAGGTTATCCTCTTCAACGATTATCAGCTTGTGCGTCCGCCGTGCTGACTCCACCACTGCGTCCCAGTCAAAGGGAACGAGGGTTCGAACATCGATGACCTCCCCCTCAATTCCGCGTTCGGCGAGAATCTTCGCGGCCTGCAACGAGCGATGCACCATCAGGAGATTCGCGACAATGGTGACGTCGCGGCCGGGGCGCGCGATCTTCGCATGGCCGAAGGGAATCAGGTATTCCTCCTCCGGAACGTGGCCCAGAACTTCGATTCCTCCAGCTTCCTTGCGCGCGCCTTTGCTGCCGTAGAGCAGCTTGTGCTCGAAGAAGATGACGGGATTATCATCGCGGATGGCGGTCTTCAAGAGCCCCTTGCCGTCGTAAGGATTGGAAGGGCACGCCACCTTCAATCCCGGAACATGTGTGAAGAAGGCCTCCAGCGACTGCCCATGCTGCGAGCCGCGCGTGGTGGCGCCGACCGGCGCACGCATGACCATAGGCACGGAAATCTTGCCGCCGGACATATAGCGCAGCTTTGCCGTCTGGTTGGCGAGTTGATCCATGGCAATGAACAGAAAATCGCCGTATTGGACATCGGCCACGGGGCGCAAACCGCCCGCCGCCGCGCCGGCAGCGACTCCAGCGATGGCCGCTTCGGAAATCGGCGTGTCGATCACGCGCCGGTGCCCGAACTCTTCGGCCAAGCCGAGCGTTACGGTAAAGGCTCCCCCGAACCCACCCTCGACGCCAATGTCCTCGCCGATCAGGATCACCCTTTCATCGCGGCGCATCTCCTCGCGCAGGGCTTCACGCAGCGCTTCCACCATGGTCAGTTTGCGCGTGGAGGTTTGGGCTGCTGGAATTTGCGTCTCAGGCGAAGACATCGCTCAGGCACTCCTCCGCGCGGGGGCTGGGGCTTTCCTCCGCGAACTTTACGGCTTCATCGAGCTCTTCCTCCACCGAGGCGTTGATTTGGCGGGCCGCTTCATCAGTCAGAACGCCGTGATCCGTGAGGGCCTTTTCGTAGAGCGCCACGGGATCGCGCTGCTTCCACGCAACCACTTCATCCTGAGGGCGGTAGTGGCCGGGGTCGCTGCGCGAGTGGCCGCTGAAGCGGTAGGTCTCAAGCTCGAGGAGCGTGGGTCCGCCGCCAGTCCGTGCGCGCTCGGCGGTGCTCGACATGGCACGATGCACCGCCTCCACATTATTGCCATCAATCGTCATGCCGGGGATTCCGTAAGCCGCAGCGCGCGCGCTCACGTGTTCCACTTTCATCACCTTTTCAACGGAGGTAGAGGCGCCATACTTGTTGTTTTCGCAGACGTAGACCACCGGCAGGTTCCAGATCGCGCCCATGTTGATGGCTTCGTGGAATGTGCCGATGTTCGCCGCGCCGTCGCCGAAGAAACACGCCACGATGTTCTTCTTGCCGAGATACTGGAAGGCCAGCGCCTGTCCGGTGGCGAGCGGAATGCCTCCGCCCACAATGGCAATCGCCGGCAACATGCCGAGCGCTAGGTCGCCCAGGTGCATCGAACCGCCTTTGCCGCGGCAGCACCCGGTGGATTTGGCAAAAAGCTCGGCCATCAGGCTCTTCACCGGGAGGCCGCGCGCGATGGCGTGGGAATGCGGCCGGTGGGTGCTGGTAATCACGTCGCCTTCGGCCAGGGCCGAACACACTCCCACAGCGGTTGCTTCCTGCCCCGCCGATTGGTGCACCGTGCCCGGCAGGCGGCCCTCGAGAAACAGGTAATAGACACCCTCCTCAAACTTCCGGCACAGCACCATGCGCCGATATATTGCGAGCTTTTGTTTGTTGTCCAAAGTCGAGGCGTTCATTTTGCTCTTCAGGCGCTCCTGGGTTTCTCCGCGCGTTGCGCATATGCTTCTACATCCTTGCGAGTAATCAGGCCGCCGGGCCCGGTGCCGGAGAGTGCGCCTAAATCGATTCCCAATTCTCTGGCGAGTGCGCGTGCTGCCGGGGCGATGGACAATCCGCCGGAAGATGGAGCAGGAGCGCGCGGGGCGGCAACGACAGGTTCAGTGGCAGGTGTTGGAACGGGCGTTTTTGCCTCCGCCTGTGCGAGCGGCTCCTCCAATGTGTCCGTCACGAGTGCGATGGGAGTCATCGCACTCGCCATCTCACCTTCAGATGCCAGCGCCTGCCGCAGGTATCCGCCGACGTACGATTCCACTTCCATTGTGACTTTGTCCGTCTCAACTTCCAGCAGATGGTCGCCCTTCGCGACCCTCTCGCCAGGGAGCTTGAGCCATTTGAGGATTTTACCCTCGGTCGTGGTTTGACCGAGGTCGGGCATGAGAATGGTGTGCGTCATTTTTGGTATCCAACGTCGTGCAACCGAAGCAACCAGAGCACTCGGAGCGAGTCTACGGCCGGCTTTCCAGTGGACGCAGGCGCAACTTGAATGTCTTGATTTCGTACGGGTG
>JASHSC010000384.1 GCA_030036915.1 Terriglobia bacterium | reverse complement strand
CAAATGCAAACGTATTCGCCCGCCGCCTGATCCCAGCCGACAAAAACCATGGCTTCATATCCGGGCTGACCCTGAGCGTTCTTCTCTCGAGAGACTTCATGAATCCTCAGATATTGATGTTCCACGACCCATTCCGCGGCGACGTCGTGCGTGGTTTGCTTGCCCATGATGGTCCCCTGGAGAAGCCAGTTTCCGGCGAGCTTATCGAGCAGGTCATCGTGGAAGGTAGGTTGCTGTGCGAAAGTAATTCCGGCAGTCATGGTCAGTAACGCGGCTGCTTTCAAAATGGTGCGCATTCGAATTTCCTCCCTTCAAGGTGAAACAATTCATCCATAGCAGGGGCTGTGGTGTTACTTATCGGAGTACGGAGTTGTCCTTCATCTGACGGGAGCAAGCCCCTGCAACAGTCCAGCCTAGGCGGGACCGCCGCTACAGAGTTCTGGGCTGAGCCCCTTACGAATACGAAGATGACGGCTCGTGGCGGCGATCCGTGGGTGGGCTTAACTCCCTGTTTTTTCATACACATCGTGGGTTCCTGAAAATAACTACCTTGTTTTCATCAACATCGCAGGTTCAATCTTCATTTTTTGATTCCCCCCGCTCAGCGTATCGAGTCAGCTAACTCCTTAAATTTTAGGTAGATACAACCACTGACATTTTGCCCATTTGGCCTCTAACCATCTTTATTATGTGTGACATCATGGGTTCGTGTGCATCTGCTAGGGAGCCATTTTTCCCTGCCTTTTCAGCTTTATCGAGCAGGCCGGTTAGCTGGATTTGATGGGAGTGGCTTTGTAATGGAGTAAACATCTCAAATGACTCCAGGAGACCCGATTCCAGTACCACACGGTATATATTACTATATGGTATATCCTCTGTCAATGGGTTTGCAAACATCTCTCCGCCAAAGACTCGATAGCTCGCCGATTGGGGCATCCAAACTATGCGCGTGTCACCGGGCGCGCAGAAGTGTGCTCTCCCGCCTCGGCAGTCCTTCTTTGGGGGTGCGCTTCAGCACGATGTATTCGATTCTTTTCGCGGCGCAGAATTCTTGCTTCTCAGGTTTATCGCCGTCCTCGTTGACCACGTAAAGGTGGGGCTTGACGAGTTCAATCTCGGGTTCGGCGTCCAACCAGCCATGCCCGCTTGAAATCATGGCTTGGTGAACGTAGCGAACGGATTGCACCATGTAGAGGCGTTCAGCCTGGGAAAACATTGGGTGCCCTTCGCCTTTTAGCAATCGGATGTTCGCGTCATGTCCCACCACAACGTAGAGATCGCCGCGAGTTGAAGCCTCCTCGAAGAATCGAACGTGGCCGGAGTGAAACCAATCGAAGCAACCGGTGACCACCACTCGCTTTCGAGTCGACTTGAAATCGGGGGGAGTAAGTGGGGGCGCTGGAAATCCACCCAAGCTTGCATTCTGGATGACACGGTAGGGAATTCCGTGCGCTTGTGCGTGCTCGCGTTTGCGCGAACTATCGTGCTCCTCGCTCACCGCCCAGGCGGGAGCACGAATGCCGGAAATCTCCGGCACCGCATCGGGGTCGATCTTTCCGTCCACCAGGGTTACTTGCTTAACGAAGCGCAGTGACTGGAGCAGGTAAGAACGTTCACGCTCCGGAAAGCGCGGCTGCCTTCCCTCGATCGCCACGAAGGAAGCATCCGACCATAAGGCCACGTGCACCTCACCCCATTTCGCAGCCTCCTCGAGAAAGCGGACGTGCCTGGAATGAATATTGTCAAAACCTCCTGAAACCAGAACGGTGCTCATATTGGCCCTAGCCACCTGCTGCGGATCTCCTGACGATGATGTGGAACGATCCCGGAACGGCTTCCCTGGAAACGACGTATAGATAGCCTCCACCGCAGCCAGAATACATTGCCCCCGGATACTGCGATTGGTAATGTCTCAGGATTCCCATCAGGTCGACGTTTATCGCCGGGTGCTGGACCGTGCAGGGCAGAATCGCCTCCCAGCAACTCATGCACTCGTTCATGGAAGAGCCGAGCGCCAGCAGGTCTTTCGTGAGAATTGCGTTGAAGCAGTCCTTGCCGCATTGCCCGAGTCGGCGAATCCAATTCCGGTCGAGATGCTTCTGTTCAAGTGGATTGTATTGCTCAGGGCGGGGGGCGATGGGTAAGACGTGCACCACGCTTTCCAGCCAGCTTACGACTGCAGGATCGTTGCTGGTTTCGATGTGCGCGGGGAAGCATCCGCCCACGCAGGCGAAATCATAATCCAGACGGCTGATGCCAGGAATAATCAGCCCGGCCATATCCTGCGATCCCGAGGGCGCGGCTTTGCCTCGATTCTCGGCTTCGTAAAGCGTACGCACCAACTCATGCGGGTCTTGATCCGGCAAAACGCCGTCCCATAGTTTCCGCGCGACTTCCCGCGTGCTGGTCGCCATTCCGCTGCGATCCATAAACCGAAAGGTTGGCTCAAGCCCCACAACCACCATCGACCCTGGAGGAGTGGGGTTGTGCACGGAAACAAACGGCTGGTCAATCCATCCGCCGGCCAAAGCCATTCGGTATGGGATTTTGCCGATTACTGAACCGATCTCGCGAGCGGAAGAATCAGGCATATCGTTGGTACCTGCACGACGACGTGCATCCGTCGAAGCAGCGCGAAGTCAAAAAGCAAAGTCTACCTCATTTAAAGCGACGTGGCATAGGTTGGCGGCGAGGTGGTAAGTACAATCTGAATTTCGTAGGGGCAGGGCTTGTCCCTGCCCGTCGGCTCGGCAACGCAGGGAGGGCACCCGCAAGGGGCGCCTCTACGTTGGCGGGTATCAATGATAATTTCTGTGCTGGTGATGCAAACCGTGAAGATTGCGAGTGGACTTCTCGCATGATTCAAGGGAGAATTCTGTTAATCCATCTTGAGAAAGGTAACCAAAAACATGCGCCCTTCGACGCGAACCTGTCTTACTGTGCTTTTGATCACGGTCTTGGCCTGTCCCGCACTAGCCGGTGAT
>JASHSC010000383.1 GCA_030036915.1 Terriglobia bacterium | reverse complement strand
CCGCCGCGGTCGCTGGTGCGATCGATCAGTTCGGCCAGCAAGCTTCGGCGATAGCGCACCGCCTTGGCGGAAGGCCGGGTGCCCATGTATTGAAATATCGCGCGGCCCAGTGGCGTGGCCTGGTGCGCGGCCTGGGTGGCCTCACCGAGTCCATAGATGTAATCCATCATCACGGCGTCACCAGCGTATCCCCGAGGCTTGGAAAAGGCGCGATAAGTGAAGGGATCCTGGTGCACCAACTGGCGGAGAGGGTGGCTCAGGCAGGCGCGCGCGTAATCGGGCCAGTTCTCGGGGTCCTGCTCGCGGCGGTCGCGCAAGTCCTCAAAGAGATCGTCCATGGGGCCGGCAATCCGACCGGCCTCAAGTTGCTCAGAGGTGAAGTCCAGCACCGGCTGGTAATTCAGGACCGGCGCGCTTGACGTAACGGTGATGTTGTTTAAGGTTTGCATATCAGCCTCCCACCAGGTAGAGCGCGGAAAAGCCCCCAAACCCCTACGTTGTTTGGGAATTTTTTTTTGCGATATACTGTGCGCAGTCAGGGGTGCTCAATGGCCGAGCCGAACCCAGCATCCGTAACCATGCTGTTGCAAGACTGGCGCCGCGGGAACCCGTCTGCGCTGGAGGAGGTGGCTAGGATTGTTGAGCATGAACTTCGCCGCCTCGCCGCTTCTTATCTTCGGCGGGAACGCCCCAACCACACGCTGCAACCTACGGCGCTGGTGAACGAAGCCTTCCTGCGGCTCATGGGACAGGGCGAGCGGGTCGACTGGGAGAGTCGCTCGCAATTCATTGGCATTGCCGCCCGGCATATGCGCCAGATCCTGGTGGACCACGCGCGGCGGCACAAGGCCGGCAAGCGCGGCTCCGGCGAGACGATGATCCCAATCGATGACGCACCGGCCTCTACACACCCGAAGACTGCCGACCTGATGGCCCTCGATGAAGCCCTGGAGAAGCTCGCAGTCGTGGATCCGCGAAAGGCGCGGACCATGGAATTGAAGTACTTCGGCGGATTGGAAATGGCGGAAATCGCCCAGGTTCTTAACCTGAGCATTAAGACTGTAGAGAAGGATGTTCGCATGGCGGGCGCCTGGCTGCGAGCCGCCCTCAGCCATCAGAGCTCATGACCCCGCAACGCTGGCAACAACTCGAAGCTCTATACGATGCCGCGGTTGAGCTGTCCCCTGCGGAGCGGACAAGCTTCCTTGAAAAGCAGTGCAGCGGTGATGATGAGCTGCTCCGCGAGCTGACGGCCATGTTTCGGGATACCGGCGGTAACATCACGGGAATGGTGCGGGATGCCGCCGCGGCCGTCGTGGATGACCCAGGAGCATGGAGCGGGAAGCGGCTGGGTCCCTATCGCCTGATACGCCTGATTGGGCAAGGCGGCATGGGCGCCGTCTACGAAGGCGCGCGAGAAGACGATTTCAAGAAGCGGGTTGCCGTCAAGCTGGTCAAGTACGGCTTCGATTCCGAGTTTGCCCGGCGCCGGTTCCAACAGGAGCGCCAGATCCTTGCCGGCCTCGATCACCCGAACATCGCGCGGCTGCTCGACGGGGGCGATTACCAAAATCGATTCCCCTATCTCGTCATGGAGTTCGTGGAGGGGCAGCCGCTTCTTGCCACCGCGGGCTCTGCGGATATCGCCACCAAACTGCGCCTGTTCCAGAAGGTATTGTCGGCAGTGGCCTACGCCCACCAACACCTCATTGTCCATCGCGATCTGAAGCCCGCGAACATTCTTGTGTCAACTACCGGTGAACCCAAGCTGCTTGATTTCGGCATCGCCCGCTTGGTCGACGAGAATAACCCGGGCGCCGAGCCGCGAACGATGACCGTGGCGGTGATGATGACTCCCAAGTATGCCTCACCCGAGCAGGTGAGGGGAGAACCCGCGGGCGTGGCCAGCGATGTGTATTCGCTGGGAGCCACCCTCTTTGAGTTCCTTTGCGGTGCGCCCCCGCGCAAGCTGGAAACCTATTCCCCGGCGGAAGTGTACCGGGTGATTTGCGAGAGCGAGTTGCGCGCACCGAGCGCTTGCGCTGCGGACCTGCAGATTCAGCGTGAACTGCGCGGAGATATGGATACGCTGGTGCTCCATGCGATGGCCAAGGATGCAGAGGCGCGCTACGTCTCGGCAGAGGCATTCAGCGCCGAAATCCAACGCTATCTGGATGGCCGCCCGCTGACGGTGCGCCCCATCTCCCCCGTCAAACGTGCATGGAAGTTCGTTCGGCGGAACTCGTGGGCAGTGGCGGCGGGCGTGGCTTTGGTCGCCAGCTTGATTAGCGGTATTACGGCCTCCACCATTGAGGCCCGGCGCGCCGAGAGGCGTTTTGCCCAGGTTCGCGAATTGGCGAACACCTTTCTCTTCCAGTTTTACGACCAGGTCACACCTTTACCGGGGTCCACCGCCGTGCGCGCGTCGATTGTGGAGACGGCTCGGAAATACCTCGACGGCTTGGCGAAGGACGCGGGAAACGACAAGGGGCTGATCCTGGAGCTGGCGCAGGCCTATCAGCGGCTGGGAGACGTACAGGGTCGCTGGGGGTCGGCGAATCTCGGGCAGGACAAAGAGGCGCGAGCCAGCTACCAGCGAGCTCTCGCTCTCTATTCCCGCCTGCCGGTGACGCGGGAGTCATCGGCGGACTTGCGCCGGAAGGTAGCGGGCGTGTTCTATTCGTTAGGGCGGGTCGAATTCAACACCTATCACGAGGACATTGCCGAAAAGTTTACGCGCCAGGCCCTGGAAATGGTCGTAGACCCGACTCCTGACGCCGCAACCCGCCTGCTCCACGCGCAGGTTGAATCCAGCCTGGGCCAGATCCGATTGAAGCAGGGAGACGCGGCTGGGGCGGTGGCATTGCTCGGGTCTGCCCTCCATGAACTCACAGATTTGCAGTCCTCAGCCGGTCACGACCCGCGTTTACCAGCCGTGCTGACGGACGCTCATGAGCGCTTGGGCCGCGCCAAGGTTGATACGGGGGATTTGGACGGTGCGTTAAACGATTTCCAGGAAATGATTCGAGATTCTCCACCCTGCGACGAGCACGTTCCGCCAGGAGACGCGTGCCGACGTTTGGGTTATTGGCTTATGGATGCCGCCGACGTGTACGCGGCACAGGACAAGCCCAATCTGGACGACCCGGGGAAGGCAGTCGTACTTTATGAACAAGCGCTTCACATCCAGGAGCGTTTCGCCGCCATGGACGAGCACGACCGGCAGGCGCGCTTTGATTTGGCGGCACGGTGTGGCAAGTTGGGCGATGCGGTGTGGAAGGCCGATCCTCAGCGCGCTCTTGCCCTGTACGATCGGGCGCTGGCCACGGCGAAGTCCCTCGCCTCGAAAGAGCAACTCGAGATGCTGCGGGATTCTTACCTCATGGCCATCGCCCGCCCGCTGATTCAACTTGGCCGTATCGCTGAGGCGCGGAAGGCCTTGACCGAGGAATTGGAGCGGTCAAAGACGGATGAGCACTCCCTGTATCCGGATCGTCTGGGCGAAGTTTACGTGCGGGTGGTATTGCCGGATCTGCTGGTCGCCGAGGGCAAGAAGGCAGACGCCCGCCAGTCGCTGCTGGACCTCATCCGCGACACGGAGGCCTTGCGCGCCGGCCATCCCGAGGATCTAACACCGGTGTACTATCTCTCCCAGCAATACCGGGCGCTGGCGTCCATGACCACCGGCCCGGAACGCCGCGACGCGCTATTGCATAGCGCCGCTGCGTGGCATGCCTGGCCCGCCACCAGTTACACCCGGCGCGAGGAACAGCGGGACCTTGCGGCAGCAAACCGCTAGACGAGTGCTCAACAGGCCATCACGGGTTGAAGAAACGCGCGCGGGGCGGCAACGCGAACGGCAAGCCACTCCTGAATCTGAGCGAGGCTGGCCCGCGCGGCCGCTTCCCCCGCCTGCACCAACTCCGAAGCCCGGCCGAACGCATTCCAATCGATACCGCGTACGTCGGGAGCGATGACCAGATCGCTTTCGCTGCGCCAGCTCTCCTCGAAACGGCCTTGCAGAATCTGAAAGCAGCGGCTGACCACTTGAAACACGTTGCTGGGTGTCGGAGCAGGAGTGGCGGCGGGCAGGGGAACGGAAATCACGTGGGTGGCGCCGAGTTGCCGGGCCAGGGCGGCGGGTACACCCATGCTCATGGCGCCGTCGACCAGCAGCCGTCCTTCGTGGCTCACCGGCTGAAACAATCCGGGATAAGCGCAACTGCCGCGGATGGGATCAAACACCTCGCCTGCTCCCGCAAAGGATGCCGGCTCGCCGCTGGAAAGGTCCGTCGCCACTACGCCCAGCGGGATGCGCATTTCCTCAAAGCGGAAAGTCTTCAGTAACTGTCCAAGGAAGCGATTCATCGCGTGGCTGCCCACCAACCCGAGGCGTCCCGGGCTAATGCGCCCCACGTCGCCGAAGCGCATCGAGCAGCCGGCGTGGACGATCTCCTCGGTGGGAGTGCCGCTGGCGTAAGCGGCGGCGACAATCGCGCCAGCGCTGATGCCGGTAATGCAGTGAATGGGGATGCCGTGCTGTTCAAGAACTCTCAGGACGCCCGCGTGAGCGATTCCGCGTGCGAAGCCGCCGCCTAACGCCAGCCCGATCCGAACTGGGGATTCCGACGTAGGTCTTCCATTGGAGCCGGGGTTCCAAAGCCGCTTCCAGGTTACCTTGCTCCACATCGGCCGTGCCGGTTGTGAATCCATGGTGTTGGCGGTGGTTTGCATGTCTGCCTCCCAGTATAGAGAGCGCGGAAAGCCACCCAAACCCCTACGTTCATCTCGCTTTTCTTGGCGACCACACCGAGACCCGAAAAAGGGGAGGAGCAAGCCTGCCGGCTGCCACTTCGCTAGGTTGCTTTTCGGCATCGCGGCTCGATCCTCCTATCCCCTCTAGCTCTCGCAGACTTGATCGAGAAGCACACCGATCTAACGGTGAGAGTCCTCCCCCGACCCGCGGTTTGTATCGTTGAAGTCGGTCAAGCGCCTTAAGCCTGGAGATCAAAACTAGTGATAAGTCACCAAGGGTTTAACCGAACTAGATGCGTGGCTTAAAACTAGATTACACTCAGGCAGCCAATCTGTCCGCGAGAACGAAGGAGGATGAAATGTTCGAGCGGATGCGATATCAGCAAGGTTGTTTGACTCAAGAAGCACGTAGAATTGGTCCTAATGTTTGGGTGTTCAGATGGCGCGAGGCATGTTACGACGGTCGAAGACGCAGCAGGAAAGCCATAGTCGGCACAGCGGAGCCATTTCCTACCAAATCACTCGCAAAGAATACCGTCGAAGGGCTACGTTTGGACATCAACAAAGAGGTTCTCGGAGGTATGCGAGGACCAGTTACATTCGGCCAGTTAATTGCGCATTACCAGGAGAAGGAACTCCTGACCGACATGTCCCTAGTCAAGGTCCAGAAGGCCTACTCCACAACAATGACATATCGCCGCTACCTACGAAAGTGGATAAAGCCGCGCTGGGATTCCTGTTTGCTCCGCAACATTCAGCCCATAGCCGTGGAAGACTGGCTTCATGGGTTGGCAGCGGCAAATGGAACGAAGGCAAAGATCCGGAATATCATGAGTGCGTTGTTCCGCAATGCAGTTCGATATGGGTTCTGCCGAGACACGAAGACTCGAATCCGATCAAATACGTTCGGCAGGGCGCAGCGAGCGATGTCGTTCCTGTCATCCTTACGAAGGACCAGGTTTGGCAAATAATCGCGCGACTGCGAGAGCCAGCGCGAACAGTGGCTTTTCTGGATGCTTTTACGGGCTTACGGATCAGCGAATTGCTAGGACTGAAATGGGACGACATCGACTTCGAGAGGTCTGAGATTAATGTCCGACATGCCGTCGTTTATGGCGTCGTTGGACATTGCAAATCGAAAGCCTCGAAGAGGCCGGTCGCGCTCGATCCGGTTCTGGCGGAGACCTTAAGGCAATGGAGATTCACCACCCCTTACAACTAACCGCAAGACTGGGTATTCGCAAGCACCAAACTCAAGGGGACGGAGCCGTTGAACCCATGAATGCTGCGCAAATGGCATCTGGGGCCGGCTGCCAATAAAGCTGATATCTCTGGCAAAATTGGCTGGCACACGTTCCGGCGCACCTTGGCCTCACTTTTTATAGCGGACGGTGTGGACATCAAGACTGTTCAAGAATCACTGAGAAATTCCACCAGCAAGATCACGCTCGACTTGTACGCACAGGCGGTTACCGCGAACAAACTCGCCGCCCAACGAAAGCTGATCGAAACGATTGTTCCAAAAACACACCAACCGATGTTGTTGGCACCCCTCAATTCGTAATCTTGTGGCTGATACTGTTCCCTATTGTTCCCATACCGGCTTTCCTGGCGATTTCTAAGTTATTGAGAGGAATGGTGCCGCGGGACGGAGTTGAACCGCCGACGCCAGCCTTTTCAGGGCTGCGCTCTACCACCTGAGCTACCGCGGCACGTGTGGGTTGTTCCAACCGGTTTGAGCCAATCTCCACCGCGGGGTCGAGCGGGGCCCTGCCGTGCGACTCAAGTCGGTTTCAACATTTTCAGATGGAATCGATTGGTTGTCAACAATTGGCGCGGGGGGATAGTGTCCCAAATGTGTGTTGGTGCGCCCCGCTGCCGTTAAGACTTGGAATAGGCGTAACAGCCTTGAGACCCAACCTCGCCGTTTAGTTTCAAGCGGCACAGACCAGATGACCTTGTCGCCTTGCATAACCATAATTGCCAGTGGCGGCTGTTGGGATTCGGGTATGCCATCGAGCAACCCTGATGCGCGAGCGATTCGGTTGAGACTGCCCGCGGCTACCACCGGCGCTGGCGCGGACATGCATTTTGAGGTCTGAGATTCCCGGAGAGAAGGGCCAGTGGGGACAGCGGGAAACACAGGGACAAACAACGTGTCTGCATCAGCCAAAGGACGGGCATCGCAGAGTTTCACTTTGCGCTACCCAGCCGGCGGACGAGTTCACTGGCTGACAGACAGGAGTGCGTGAAAAAACCCACAGCCTGCGTCAAATCCCGCATTCGTCGCATCACGGCCTGGGCAACGCCGGCGTGCTATTCCGTGTAAACGCTTCTAGCCCTTGTAGTTAACAGTGATTCAATGTTTCTTGCGACGACGGAACTGGAATTGCTCACCTTCTTCAATGGAGCTGGTGCCTATGGGTGAATATGTGCACGGATTTGAGCCTATAGGAGGCGGGATGCGGGAATAGCCAAAGGTTCGGGGGAAAAGTCCGAGAAAAACGAAGCTGGGAACTTATTGAAAACAAAGGTTCGCCAGGGCCATTTTTTGAAAACAAAGCTGGGAACATGCTGAAAAACAAGAGATTACAAAAAAATGTAGAAGTCGCCATCCTAACGCCCATCAAGCAAGAACCGTTTTCGCCCTGCGCCCCAAAGTCGTCTTCAGGCGACGGGCTGGAGAGCCCCGCTACAACGAATCCGCTCAGCGCCGGCCTGTTTACCCGCACGGGAAGATTAAAAGCCTACATGGGTAGGCCCTATCAATGGCGAATCGGGCCGGAAAAGGATGTTAAAAATGAAGGAACCTCCTGAGAAGTACATGAAAACAAAGGGTTGCAAATATAAATTACGCAGCTAGATGCCAAACTGTGATTTCACAACCCCCAGTCTTCCGGCGGAAACTCGATGCCCCAGAAGCGGCGGGCGTCAACCCATTCGATGCCGATCATTCCTGCCTCCGGCGTTTCCGCCTTGCCGATCCAAACCACTTGGAACTGCCCCACGTGGTCGCGATCGAGCGTATGGACCGAAAGCACCTGGCCCATGATGAACGGGTAGGAAGTTCTCAGAGCTGCCCCGAATTTACTGATGCTGATGGTCTCCGTCTCTTCGCTGAAGATGTTCCCCTGCGTGTTGATGGCGCGAATTCTCACGCGGCACCGGAACTGCAACCGCGACGTCCGCCTGCGATTTCTAGGGGGCGGGGTACTGCCCATGTGAGTCCTCCGTATGTTGTTGGATAGGATTGGCCGCTGCTGCGCGTTTACGCCAGCGTCCACGATTCACATGCTGTGCTTAGACTGATCTTGAATTCCGCGCGGCTGCATTCTAACCGGGTGCATTTATTCTGGCAAGCGTATGAACGGTTCAGCGCAAAGACTCGTCCACTTCCCGGAGCCATTCCGGCCGCTTCAATACCTCGCGGGGCCGGGCACCGTCGGGCGACCCCACAATGCCGTCTTTCTCCATCATATCGATCAGCCGCGCTGCCCGCCCATAGCCGAGGCGCAGGCGGCGCTGCAGCAGGGAAGTGGAGGCTTTGCCTGACTCCACGACAATGCGCACGGCATCCTCGTAAACGGAATCGAGTTCGGCGGCCTCTTCTTCGTCCATCGGCGCTTCATCCTGCTCCTTGTCGCGAATCGGCTCGAGGAATTCCTCATTGTACTGCGGCTGCGCTTGGGATTTGCACCAATCCACCACTTTCTCGATTTCACCCTCGGTGATCAGTGCCCCGTGCAGACGGACAAGCCGCGAACTGGCGGGCGGAAGGAAGAGCATATCGCCGCGCCCGAGCAATGCTTCCGCGCCGTTTGAATCCAGAATGGTTCGCGAATCCACCTTGGAGGCGACACGGAATGAAATGCGCGACGGCATATTGGCTTTAATCAAGCCGGTGATGACGTCCACAGAAGGCCGCTGCGTGGCCAGCACCAGATGGATGCCCACGGCGCGTGCCATCTGCGCCAGACGCGTGATGGACTCCTCCACGCCCTGTGGCTCCACCATCATCAAATCGGCGAGCTCATCAATCACAATCACGATGTAAGGCAGGGGGCGCTCGCGCTGGCCGTTGTTGTCAAACAGATTCAGGGTTGATTCCGGCTCGAACAGTTTGTTGTACTGGTCGATATTTCTCACGCCGTGTTCGGCCAGTTTGCGCAGGCGATCGTCCATTTCCATCACCGCCCGGCGTAGGGCATTCGCCGCCTTCTTGGGCTCGGTGACGATAGGCGTCAGCAGGTGCGGGACGCCGTCATAGAGATTCAGTTCGAGACGTTTCGGGTCAATCAGGATCAGCTTCACCTCATCGGGCGTGGACTTCATGAGGATGGAAACCACCAGGGAGTTGATGGCCACGCTCTTGCCGGAGCCGGTTGAGCCGGCGATCAGCAGGTGGGGCATCTGCGTCATGTCGCCAATGCGAATCTTGCCCGTAACGTCTTTTCCCAGGCCGAGACTCAGGCGGGAGTGTGCTGCCACGAACTCGTTGGATTCGATCAGCTCACGAAGATGAATGATCTCACGGCGCAGGTTGGGCACCTCAATGCCCACGGTGGATTTTCCCGCAATGCGGTCAATCAGTATCGACTCTGCTTTCATGGCAAGGCAGAGATCGTCCACCAGGTTGGTGATGCGGCTGTACTTGATTCCGGCTTCAGGCTTGTATTCATACGTGGTGACCACCGGGCCGGGGTGAATTTGCGTGACTGTTCCCATGACGCCGAATTCCAGAAACTTGGCAGTCAGCCGGGCGGCGCGTTCCTTCAATTCCTCTTCGTCAATTCCCTCAGAGTCCTCAGCAGGGCGTAACAGTGTTGGGCTGGGAAGCTTGTACCCATGTCCGGGCTTGCCCACAATTTTCGGTGGCGGTCCGCTGGAGGTGGAAGATTGGGGCATCCGCACCACCGGCGGCGCTGCGGCCATTTCCGGTTTTTCCGCGATCAGGGGTTTCGCCGCGGGCGCGCTTGCCGGCCCGCCGGCGGGGGTAACGGCAAGGGGTTGCACCGCGATCACAGGACGAGGCGGAATTTTTTGGGTTTGCACGGCCGGTTTGCCCATCACACGCTGCCGCTCCATCCGCTGGCGTTGGCGCAGAGCGGCCTTGGCGGCGCGCGCCTGTTGCCACGTTTTCCATCGTGCCTTAAGCGGAGTCAGGATGCGGTTCGATTTGCTTTTCAGGAATTCTGCCGCCCATGCGAAGGAAAAGCGCGTAACCAGGAACAATGACGTAAGGAAAACGGTCACCGCCACGATGCCGGCGCCCACCTTGTTGAACGTGTGGATCAGTCCCGCCGCTGCGAGGTATCCCAGCAATCCGCCGCCCCGAATCACTCCGCGCAGCGCGGGGGTGAAAGGGAATAATTCCAGAAGCGCGCCCAGCGAGACGATCAGCAATGCCGCGCCTGCCAATTTGGTGCGCGGCGCCTCGAATGGCCTTACCAACAGCCACCGGACGCCCACCGCCAGCAAGGCGACGGGTAGAAGGAATGCAACCCAGCCAAATATTTGAAACAGCCCGTCTGCGACGTATGCGCCGGCGGGGCCGATCCAGTTGTGTGGCAAAGTGCCTGTTGCCACCGCCGTATTCAACGAGGGATCTTCGGGCCGGTAAGACGCCAGGCTGAGGAGGATCAGCAGGCCCGCCGTTCCCGTCAGCAGGCCCATCAATTCCAAAAGGCGTCGCGGGTCAAGCAGCGGTGTTTTTGCGGTTTTGGAGTTTACTTCTTTGGTCTTCGAGGAAGACGCCGGTGACGGGCTACCCATCGGTTGCCTCACTTTTCGAGCCGGCGCTTGGATTGCAGGTCGGTTTCCTTTCGTCGAGTCGTGTCAGGTGATGCTTGGCGTTGACATCCCTCAACGAATGCTAAGACCTGTCGGTCAGTGACGCGATCCCCGTCCAGGAGCGCATCATAACACGCTCGGCGAGGGCGGTAAACCATTTTTCTGCGCCCATTTTTCGTGAATGGCCTTTGCGAGGAAACCCAAGCGTCGCGAGTGCATCGGCCTACCAACCGCGCAGGTAGAGGAGTTCGACGCCGGCGGCGGCCAGCAGACAATAGATTCCGAACACGTACCAACGGCCCTGCTCGAGCCAGCGGGAGAGCCACGCCAGGGCAAACAGTCCGGCAGTACAGGCAAAGACAAATCCGAAAAAGCTGGTCAGAATTGCCATGCCCAGAAAGGCATCGTCGCCTCCATGAAGCCAGGCATGGTGCAGTCGAAAAATTTCACGCGCCATGGCCAGCGGCGTGATGGCCACGGCCATGGCGAAGCTGAAGGACTCAACGGGCAGCCGTTTGCCCCGCGCCAGGAGTCCGGTGGAAATCGTTGACCCTGAGCGTGAAAAACCGCGGAAAGGAATGGCAAAGCCCTGGATAATCCCCATCAAAACCGCCTGGAGCCAGGACACGCTCTTTTCCTCCTGGTTCGCTTGGTTCGCGGGCTGGCGGGCCTCGTGCAGTCCCGCATAAATAATCAACAATCCTACGGCGGCCAATGCCGGAGCAATCCAATTGAGCTTGTTGAAGAGGTCTTCGATCTCCGCCGGTCGAGTGCCTCCGCCCAGGACATGCACGACGAGCCGGCTTAATGGGTATCCCACCGCGCCGCTCAGCAAACAGCCCACAAAGACCAGGCAGGCGAATCGAAGAAACGCATCCATCGAGGAAAAGAAAGTGGCCTTCCACTGCCGCCAGAAATAGACGATTACCGCGAGCATCGTTCCCGTGTGCAGCATCACCAGCAACAAGGCGTTGGCGGGCGTGGACATATCCTGGTGGAGCAATTTGGCGGCAACGATAACGTGCGCTGAACTCGAAACCGGAAGCAACTCCGTCA
>JASHSC010000005.1 GCA_030036915.1 Terriglobia bacterium | reverse complement strand
AAACAGGGGATCAGCATATACGGAGTTCTTGTCAAATCCCATCGCACGCCACTCATCGAGTGTGTGGCGCACAGCGGTATGACTGCCTCTCTGGGTAATCGAGGCGTGGAACTCGCCGATATCGTTAAAGAAGACGTTGTAGTCAATCTCCGCCATGATGGGGCCCTCCAGAGGCGGGAAGTGCACCTTGTAGATATCCGCGTTGCCCGCACCTTTCGTAAAGTTGATATCCAGCGCCGGTCGATCGAACTTTGTGCTGGTGACGATGATGTTGCGAACAAACCGGTCGTGATTGTATTCATAGCCCACATGAAAACCAGGTGGATTGGCAGGATGAATAAAAATGTTGTTTTCCACCAGGCGATAATCGCCTTCCCGCAACTTGACGCTCATTCCGATACAAAGGTTGTTGTAAACGTGGATGTTGGACGAACCGTCATCCAGATCGATCCCCCACTCATGGTCTTCCTGAAAGAAGTTATTTCGAACCACAATCACATACGGTGTGTCATCCTTAACCATTCCCGCACCATGCGAAACTGGCCCGTGAGATTGCTGGAGGCACCAGAAACTTTCGCGCCCCCACGAATTGAACGGGCCGTGGTCTTTGGTTTCCAGAACCGTATCATGAATCTTGTTGAACTCAATGATGTGCCCGCCTCCCCAATCATCGTTCAGGCAGATGCCGGCGCGCGGCATATTGTAAATGTGGTTGTGGCTGACGGTGTTCTTCTCGCTGATAGAAATGAACACCCCGGCGATTTGCTTCCCAAAGACACCGCAATCATGGATGAGGTTATTGGTGATGATGTTTTCCGCAGGAAAGGGGTGTTGGGTGCCTTGGACGGATCCTTTCGTGCCCACCAGGCACACCGCACTGTCTCCCGCCTCGACGAATTTATTGCCGGAGACCGTAATGCGCCGGCTGTAATCATTGATGAACACGCCGTTTCCGCCGACCGCGTCGAAGAAGCATTTTTCAACCTTACAGCCTTCGGCTCCTTCGATAAACACCCCGCCGCCGCGATGGATGGTCCAATCTCCCCGGGAAGGCGCTTCGTAGTGTTTAAGGAACGTACTTGCGGTGTGGGCGATCCGAAATCCCGAGAACGTGAGTTGCTTGACAGGATGATACTGAGAGCCCTGGATCTCTATCACGTGTTGCAGTACGGGAACTTCAATAATCGCCTTCTGGAGGTCTACCCCCTCAGCCGGCGAGTAATAGAGAAGGCCGTTCACCCTGTCGAGATGCCATTCGCCGGGTGCATCAAGTTCTTCAAAGACATTCTCGACGAAGAAGCGGGAGGCGGGACCGAGAGGGCTTGCGGAATCTGAAGTCGCCGCATTATTCAACTGGAATCCGCCCCACCCGAGCCTGATCACATGATTCTCCCAGTCTACACTGTCAACCGTCCATTGAAAGTTCCCATAGTTATGCCTGTTGAAAATGTGAACGACAGCATCCTGCGGTTTCGCCCATCGCTTCTGGGTGAAAGTCTGAGGGTCGAAAGGGAGTTCCTGCGCACGCCAATTGCCTGCCAGCTTGGCGGCGTTGATATAGCCGCTCCCGCTGACTAAAGGATTCTTCGGGTCATAGTTGGGAAAGCGCGCCCGAATCTGGCGTTTGCCATCGACAAACAGTTGGGTGAAGTCGAGCCGGCCTGCCGCCACCTTAGGGAGGTCACACATCATGATCCCATCGCGATAGGGTTTCCAACGACAATCGAGCCTCCTCCCCCCACTCAGGGTTACCCGTTCGCCTGCGTACGCCGCATAAGAGATCGGGAACTCGTCGCCGGAATCGAGAGGGCCGAGGACAAGGGGTTCCGGCAGGTAGTAGGTTGCGGCGCGAACCCAAACCCGGATCGGCTGGTTCGTGCGCTCTTTCAGGGCCCGGACGGCTTCAACCGCGCGCCCAAGGGTCGCAAAGGGCGCTGCTTTCGTTCCGGGATTTCCATCGCTCCCATCCACGGCAACAAATAATTCATTCTGGCTTTCTACGTCCGCCGCAGAGGGAACTGCTTCTGCTCCTCGCGGCTCAACTCCTGAGGCGGCGGGAAGGCTGGGTAAAAGGGCGCTTGTGCCAGTCAGACAAGTGGTCTCGAGAAATCTCCTGCGATTCATTCGCCTGACCTCCCTGATGTCACACGCTTGGGGCGCGGAAACTGCTGTGGAACTGAAGGATTGTCCCTGTAATATCCTGAGCTTTGACTGGGCTCGGCCCGCAGTACGAAGCTGGGGCAGGGAGTAAAGCTACAAAAACGAACACACCGGGCCTTGTGTGGAACGCGTGTCGCATCGGAAATCCCCTGTTGATTGCGTAGCGCGGTCTCGACGGAATATCATGAGATGTTATGATATTACACTGGAACGGGATTTCAAAGGTTGTCGTCCGCAATAATTCCGGCCGCCCCGATCCACTCCCTTAAGTGACGACAAGGTCCGGAGTATACGATCCTGTCTTTGATGCCAAGACTCGATTTCCTGTCCAACGTGCTGCTGACCATATTCGATCTTCTACTGGACCCCCTGATGTTCATCAGGGTTAGCCTGCGGCCTCGGTGCGCTTTGGCCGCGGAGAACCTCTTCCTGCGCAAGCAATGGGCTTTGTACCTTGAGCGCAAGGTCAAACCTCGTCGGGCGAAGGCATCTGCCAAGTTGACTCTAGTGTTGCTCTCCAGACTGTTCAGATGGCGGGAAGCTCTGACCATCGTTAAGCCCGACACCTTGATTCGCTGGCACCGGCAAGGCTTTCGACTGTTTTGGAGGTGGAAGTCGAAAGCCCGAGGGCGGCCACGAATTCCCGCCGGCCTGCAGAAGTTGATCGCGGACATGGCAACAAGCAATGTGACTTGGGGTGAGGAGCGAATCGCAGCGGAACTCCTGCTCAAGTTGGGGATTCGGGTTTCACCTCGGACGATCAGACGCTATCTGCCCCCTCCTCCCCCAGGCCCACAACGGGGGCTCTCGCCGCAGGGTTGGATGACGTTTGTCCGCAATCACGCCCAAGCTATGCTGGCCTGCGATTTCTTCATCGCGATAACCGCAAGGTTCCGGGTGCTGTACGTCTTCGTGATCATGGGAGTGGGATGCCGCCGAATCATTCATCTCAATGTCACCGCCCATCCCACGGCAGAATGGACGCTTCAGCAGTTTCGGAATGCGATCTTCGGAGAGGAACTCTATCGCTATCTGATCCACGACCGCGATCGCATTTATTCACGGGAGTTGGACTCCAGCCTGAAAGCGATGAGCCTGAGAATTTTGAAGACGCCATTCCGAGCGCCCCAAGCGAATGCCTATTGTGAGAGGTTAGTGGGCAGCATCCGTCGGGAATGCCTCGACTTTTTGATTCCGTTGAACGAGAAGCACCTGCGGCGAACTCTCAAAGAGTGGGTAGTCCATTACAATCGGAGCCGTCCTCACTCTAGCTTGGGGCCGGGGATTCCGGTTCCTCTATTTGATTTGCCGCAGGAGGGATCCTCGCGGTATCGAATTCCCCCATACTGCAGTGTGGTTGCAAATCCGATCCTGGGTGGCTTGCATCATGAATATAGACTCGAGAGGTTCGCAGCTTGAAAGCTGGGCACGATAGCGGCAACGCGGATTTTTTGCGGATCACACCAATATGGTCATCATCAGTGGCCGGATGACCGTTTTGTCTTCTACTGCGCGCACATCATTTCACGAGTTGATAGTGGCTCGCCTTGCGGTAGTCCTGGTTGACGAGCTTCAGTCCGGCCTCCTTGATGGCCGTATCGGGGACCTTGGCGAGTGGCGAATACTGGGGATGGCGAATTACTTTATAAGGGCTGTTGCGCGCGGCGTTGTAGCAACAGAGAAATCCCCAGCGCGGCGATGGTGACTTATTCAGTCCTGAGCAATGCAGCAAATTCGAATGGAAGAAGATGGCGTCGCCGGACTCCAGTTCGCAGAATTCGCGTTTCAGAATTTTCATTGCGGCTTCCACGCGCTCGGGATCGGCCCCAGACTGGGTTGCGCCCGCGGGCGCGTGGTCGATGCGGCCAAGCCGATGCGAGCCGACCAGCACTTGGAGGCAGCCGTTCTCCTGCGTGGCCTTGTCGACGGCAATCCAACAGGTTGCCAAATCCGGATACAGACAGGCGTAGCTGTACCAATAGCCGTAATCCTGATGCCATTCCCAGGCGCCGCCGGTGTACGGGTCCTTGATGGTCATTTTCGAGTGCCAGTGGTAGACTTCGCCGTCCAGCAGGCGCTCCATCGTGTTTACGATACGCTCCGAGCGCGCCACCAATCCGTACAAATCGTCGCCAGCCCCATTCCAGATGGCCAGTTTGGCCGTGCCACCTTGAGTGTCGTGAACCTCATACGCCGCTTCCGACAGGCTCTTGTCCACTTCGACGGCCTGATGAAGCAAGCTCATCTCCTCGACGTCAAATAGCGATCGCACAACAAAAAAGCCATCGCGCTGGTAAGTTTCGAAATCTTCGCCGGTGATTCTGTACGCACACATCAGTTGACTCCCTTCGGAAATACTGTTTTATTGCGCCTCCGCCAGCCTTCGGGTCATCTGTCCCCGCCTGAAATCACTGGGGCCGCCTACTTTCTTGCGCCGGCACTTCTGAACGACCCTACCTTCAAAATTGTTCTGTAGCCTTTAGCATGACGACGCCGTGCCGGGGCACGGTGGCCGTGAAGCTCTCCTGAAAGACGCCCAAATCCTTCCTCGCCCACAAATCTCGCAACTGCACGGACGTTGGCAGGCCGGCATCGCGAAAGCTGACGGTCACAGGTATCGGCGCCCCTTCGCGATTGAACAAACCAATGGCCTTGCTTCCGTCGGCAAGAGGTTTCACCCAAACCTCCAAGGGGCCTTCCTCGCCCACCCGATGTCCTTGGATTCCAGCCCCGTCCTGGTTAACGGCGATCACCTCCGGATTGGTCAGGATGGCCAGGGTCTCCGGACTCATCTGGGTGAGGTCATTTGAAGCGATCAACGGCGAGGCGAGAAGACACCAGAGGCTCATCTGGGTTCGGGCCTCATCATCATTGATCCCGGGCTGACCGATCAGCAGACCATCAGGGTCGTTCCAGTGCCCGGGCCCCGCGAAGCGCTCCAAGCCATTCTGCTCAAATCCCACCAGAGCGATGGCGTCATAGGAGATGCCATTCAAACCGATGTCGCTGGTGGTGCGCCAGGTGTTGCCCCCCACCGACGCACCCCACGCCCAACCGCGTTCCCGCCCGTATTGACATAACGCAAAGAGAATGGGTCGGCCGGTCCGCTTCAGCGCCTCGGACATCCGCCGGTAGGCGGTAACCTGATCGCCGGAGCCACTGCACCAGTCATATTTCAAATAGTCGACGCCCCAGGCGGCGAAGGTTTCCGCGTCCTGGTCCTCGTGGCCGAAGCTGCCCTCAAAGCCCGCGCAAGTTTTGAGGCCCGGCGAGGAATAGATCCCGAACTTCAGGCCCTTGCTGTGAACGTAATCCGCCAGGGCTTTCATATCCGGGAAATGGCCGTTGGGGTAAATATAACCGAGCGAGTCGCGGCCGCCCTCCCAAGTGTCATCGACGTTGATGTACTCGTAGCCTGCCGCTTTCATCCCGGTACTCACCATGGCGTCAGCTTGGGCTCGAATCAAAGG
>JASHSC010000382.1 GCA_030036915.1 Terriglobia bacterium | reverse complement strand
AATTACATGAAAGTGGCGGCGCACATCACCGGTGACGCGCGATTTGCCGCCGCGGCGCGCTGGCTGATCCAGCAGCATGCTTATGCCGCGAACATTTTCATTCCCAAATCGGACACGGGGCCCGGCTCCGGCAATCAGTCGGACGACGAAATGATTTTCATGAACTTCTACAACCTGATCCGCTATGAGACCGACCCCGTGCTGCGCGAGACGTATGCGCTCGCCCTCTACAAGCACTGGAACCTAGAACGGCCGGAGCTGAATCCGCTTTTTAATTTCATCTACGCCGCGAGCTGCACGGGACAAGCCGCTCAAGACGCCTTCGGGAAGCGAGACCTGTCGCCTAAAGACAACGAGTGGTTGAATGATTCCGTGGACACGCTCGAACGCTTTCCGCTCGATCGCGTCAATTGGCGGCTCATCAACAGCCATCGCCTGGACATAGTCCGCCTGCCCGATTACGTTGAGCTTGACCGCAACGTCCGCGCCGCCGGCTACCGCGTAAACGGAAAAGTTCTGCCCATCGACGAGCGCTGGGTGGGCCACTGGAACCACGATCCCTGGGAGCTGGACGAAGGCGGCGACGGCCGGGAGCTCGGCGACGGCGAGGCCTTTCTGCTCCCTTATTATATGGGGCTATACTTCCGGTATTTAATTCCCTAATTCTCACTCGAGCGAGCAGTGGAGGTGGCGCTTGACTTGCTCAAACAGCACCCCATGCCTACGTATCCCGTCGCGCTGTACCCAAATTAGCACAATGTTCTGCCGGCGCCCGTGAGGTAAGTTGCCCTCCTCGAACTGAGTTATTAGACTTCACGCTGCCTATAAAAGGTTTCGAGCGCCTTTTGAGTTTTCGCGAGCTCCTCGACGAGTTGTTTCTCTGCGGGCAGTGCCAACCGGTATTCACCTGCGAGCACTTTATTTCGCAAATTGCCCAGGGCGTAATGTGCGACGGCCTCATCCCCTTTGGCGCAGAGGATAAGGCCCACGGGCGGGTTCTCTCCCGGGTGGGTCCAGTGCTCTCGAGCATAATTTAGATAAAGGTTCATCTGGCCGGCATCGGCGTGTGTGAATTTGCCTGTCTTGAGGTCGATAAGGATGAGGCACTTGAGGCGGCGGTGAAAGAACATGAGATCGATGCGGAACCATTCATCCCCAACGCGGAGGCGTTTTTGGCGGGCCACGAAGGCGAAATCGTTCCCTAGCTCGAGCAAGAAGTGCTCAAGGTGAAGAATGAGAGCTTCTTCCAAGGTCGATTCCGAATACTCATCCTTTAGACCCAGAAACTCCAGAACCAGCGGATCTTTGATTTCTTCTTCCGGAGCGACTTGGTCGTCCGGACGCTTGCTCAGACTTTTTCGCAGCATGGCGGCCTTATTTCGTGAGAGTGCGGTGCGCTCGTAGAACAGGGTCGAAATTTGCCGGTCAAGCTGGCGAACTGACCAGCCGCCCCGCAGCGCTTCGGCTTCGTAGAACCTACGTGCTTGAACATCCTTTACAGAGAGCAGGCGAACATAGTGGGACCAAGGGAGCGGAAATCGTGGAAACGAGCTGTACTTAAAGGGATTAGGTTCTCCCGATGCTGCCTGGGGGTTCTCCCGGTCGGAGGCCGTCCACAATTCGTCAGACATTGTCTGACCTTTTTCGAGTTTCACACCACTAACCGTTTCCGCTCGCAATTGTGCAGACGATGTCTGCATTTTTGCCGGCTCTTGCGATGTCGAAGTGCCCTCCAATTGTGCAGGCGGTGTCTGCACAATTGGCCAAGCGATATAGAACTCGCGCATTTGGAAGAGATTACGACGCGAGAACCCCCTCCCAAACCTGGCCGTGAGATCAGCCGCCAACTTCTCCATCAACGCCTCACCATAATTTGCGCGTTTCCTGCCTGCTTGCTCATGTTCGACGATTCGGCGACCAATCTCCCAGTAGGCGGCGGTCATAATCGCGTTGACTGACCGGGCGGAGGTCTTTCGGGCCGCTTCGAGCAGATACAGGACCCCATGAAGCAGTCCCTCATATGATTCGCTGACCAATTGGTTCTTTTCTTTCATCAACAACGCTCGTGAGCCCCGGAGACGTAAAAGGTATTGGTGCCGAGGGCGGGAATCGAACCCGCACAGTCCTTGCGGACCGAGGGATTTTAAGTCCCTTGCGTCTGCCAGTTCCGCCACCCCGGCACGTTGAATCTAAGGGGCTTAATGTGAAGCCATGGCCGCCAACCCTTCTCCGGTGTCAGTTGTAGTGCCAGTGTTGGTTTCCTGTAGCATCGGCTTCGGGCTTCCAGGCAGGGTGCCATTGCCTTTTCATTGGCCGCGTTCAGCGGCTCAATTGCCCGCTCCATCGCCTCGGGTGTTGGGTGGACGTACTTCTGAGAAACCACAGCCGAACTGTCCCCCATGGCCCGCATGATCGTGAAGGTGTCCGCCCCACTCTCGCCCAGCCGTGTCCCGAGTGTGTGCCGGAATGAGTGTATCACGGCATCGGAGGGCAGTTTCCGGCAGGAGAACGCATCCTCGGCCTTAACCACAGCGCCTCGGACCTGTCCGCTGTAGAAGTCCGGTTTCCCTGAGACTCGGTGCCAAGCTGTTTGATCTTAGGGCATCGCGGCCGCGGGTGATTGCTGTATCTGCACTTGAATTGCCTGAAAAGCGGCCTTCGCCTCGCCATTACTCGGATCAATGGTCAGGCCGGTATGGTACTCCTGCTGGGCCTCAGCCACCCTGCCGCTCGTTTCGTAAAGAAGCGCCAGCAGGAAATGCGGACGACCGCTGGCGGGATCGAAATGCGCTGCATCCCGGAAGGCGTTTTCGGCCTCCCGCGAGCGGGCCATGCGCCATTCCGCCAGCCCGAGATCCAGAAATCCCATCAAAGTGGGCACGACCGAAAGTGATTTTGCCGCCTCATCTTTTGCTTCCTGGAGGCGGCCCTCGTCGAAATAGACTTCGCTCAATTTTTCCAAGGAATTGGGGTCGCGGGGTGACAGTTCTAAGGTGGCAAGCAATTGCTGCTCGGCTTTGGCATTGAGTCCCAAGGCGTGGTAGCAGATTCCCAGATTGCGGTGTGCGCGGACGCTGTCGGAATCCGTGAGGATGGCCAGCTTCAGATACCCTATCGCCTGGTCATATTGTTTCAACTTGGTCTCGACCATTCCCATATTGGCCAGAATGATTTCGCCTTCCGGCGTCACCGCCAGAGGTTCAGGCTTGGGTGCACTTAGGGGTCCTGCTGACGGAGGAAAGCGGTGGTAATGCAGAAGAGCGTCGCGCCTTATTCGTTCCTCTTCCAGCCGGTGGTTTAAGGTCGCCGCAGCTTGGTAATCCGCCAGAGCCTGGCGCCATTCCTGTTCCGCGCGGACGGCGTCGCCTGCATCCCAATAAAACTTCCCCAGATTATTCCGAATCCAGTAGGCGTGCGGCTCCAGCGCCAGGGTTTGGGTATACAACCTCAAGTCGTCGTGCCAGTCGCGGTTGCGGGAGACAATACGCCGGATGGAGAGAATCGCCACGATGCCGATCACGCCAGCCAGGCACGCCTTCAGGGCGGACGATTTCAGCGCCCGGCTTTTCCACGCGCTAAGCAATCCCCAAGCGGCCAGCCAGCACAATCCCACCGAGGGCAGATAAGTATATCGCTCGGTAAAAACGTTCGCCCCCAGCCACAGCGGGTTCAGCACCGGCGCGAGGGTGGCAAAAAACCACAAAAGCCCAAAGGTGAGAAGGCGGTTGCGCTTCCATTCGAGCTTCGTAAAGAAAACCGCGGCCAACAACACCAGGCTCCCCGCCAGCACCCAAAGTCCGAGCGCCCCCAGATTGGCAGTGAACAGGTAATAAGCTCGTAGTTGGACCGGCCACACCAGCTTCCAGGCATACTGCCCGATCAAGGCCGGGGCCGCAAGGATCACCTCCACAATACCCAGACCGGGCTTTTCACGACTGCCGAACATTGCGCCCAGAAAACGTGCGCGAAAAGCCAGATATGCGCCGCAAAGCACCCAGAGGATTCCGTAACGGCAAGTTTTCCGGCTCCACGAGGTTTGGCCGCGGTCTTTGCGGTAGAAATGCTCATAAAGTGTTGCCACCACAGGCAGGGTTGCGGCGGGCTCCTTGGAAAGTAGCGCCAGAGTGAAGCATCCCGCCATGGCCATCTGCGCACCGATCCAGCCCGGGGCGCGCTGGCAACGCTGAGAATCGAGATTCAGAAAAAAAAGGAAAGCGAGCAGGAAGAATAGTGTGAGTTCCAGGTCGGGAAGTGCGGCGACCCAAGCCACCGTCTCCGAATGGATGGGATGAATCGCGAAGAGGGCTGCCGCAAGCGCGCCCACATACGGATCGGAAAAAAGTTTCTTCGTCACCTGGTACAAAACCAGCACCACCGCGATATTGAGCAGGACATTCACCGAGTGAAAAATCCACGCCTGGGGGCCAAAAAGCTTTAACAAGAAGAGATAAACTAAGTCCATCATGGGCCGGTAATAATGCGAAATGTCCTTGCCCTGGAAGGCCCAAACCGTAGTCGTAAGAATCTTCCGCAGATAACGAAAACTCGTGAGGTTGGGATTACCGAGTATCTGGAAAGGATCGTCATACACAAAACCGTTCCAAAGTGAGTTCAGATAAGGCAATCCCGCGAGCAGGGTGAGAAAAGCGGTAACGCCGGGTTCCATCAATCGTGA
>JASHSC010000381.1 GCA_030036915.1 Terriglobia bacterium | reverse complement strand
CCACGTTGACCACGCCCCCGGAATTTTCGCCGTAGCGGGTGCTGTAATCCTGGGTTTGGACGCTGAACTCCTCCAGCGCGTCAGGGAATGGAAAGGGCGTATTCACGTTGTAATAATTATCCAGGAAATTTGCTCCATCCAGCAGGTAACTGGTCTGGTCGGTTCGTGATCCATTGATCGACGGGGAGACTGCACCGGGAAGGGAAGATTGGCTGGTAACGACGGTTGGGCTTGCCCCGGTTGCCCCCGCTACCAGGTTTATTAGTTGGGACGCTTCGCGTCCGTTCAGCGGTAAGTCCACAATGCGCTCCTGTCCCACAACGTCACTTAATGTCGCGTTGGTCGTATTGACCAAGGGCGGGGCGCCGGTGACATTCACTGACTGAATCGAGGAGCCAACGACCAACTTAAAATCCACCGTGGCCGCCTGATCCGCCAGCAGGGTGATGTGCCTCTGGACGGATTTTTCGAAACCCTTCGCCTCAACCGTCAGGTCGTACTGCGTCGGGCGCAGGTTCGGGACCACATAGTGCCCGCTGCTGTCGGCGGTAACGGCGCGAGTAAAGCCCGTACCCGTTTCGGTGACAGTGACGCTAGCCCCAGGAACGAGAGCCCCCGTGGGATCGGTAATGATACCGGATATTGTGCCGTACCCCTGGCCGTACGCCACGCTGGTGCAAAACATCACAGAGACGATGCTTATAAGGATTGCCCAACCGGGAAGGAATCGTGAACGGCGAGGGAGGAAGTTCTCTGGTGTATTGCTCTTTCCCATCTCAATCCCTCCTCACTGCTTACCGTCAGTGCCGGTATCGGAAGGGACGATGGAGAACCCTCATCTCCCGGCTGGAGGCGGCGAGACGGGGAAAGTTTAGGGCCGGGCCGAGCGGATGTCAAGTAAAATATAATATGTGGTATCTATCGCTGTTCAATCATGGATCAATACGAGCTGAGAATCCTCTAAGCCGGCGACTCGGCTGGTCCATAGTGCGGCGGGTCGGCTCGTTGTCCGTGCCGGCAGGGTATGTGAGCTACTACTCTCAATTCGGCTTCGTTGGCTGCCCCGGTATGGGCATTGAGCTTTGTGGCGGCGTCCCCTGTCCCTGGAGTGCCCCCATGGCCTGGAGAAGGAGGACGGTGTTTTTCGCGGAGCCCCGCCAGTGAAAGCGACAGTTTTCAAATTGGCAATCGATCCAATCCGAGTCGCCGCCGGAATAGAATAGATCGCAGTCAATCAGCCGGCAGGCAACAAAAGCGACTTCTTCCAGTGAAAAAGTCTTGTTTTGTAATGTCTGGTTCCGGTAAGTTTCCATTGCGCGCTCCTGTGGGTTTGTTTTGTCCTCCCGCTAACCCACGCTTGTCCGATAGGGGAATTTTTCCTCCATGCGAAAGATCTCCTGCCATGATTTGATTCCGCCTGTGGTCGTTAAATCGCTCAGATTCATGGCGCCGGCACAATTGGCGAAGCGCAGCGTTTTGTCGTGGCTCCAGCCCTGGTACAACCCATAGAGAATGCCTGCGCAAAACGAGTCACCAGCGCCAGCGCCGCCTACGATGTAGTCGTCAGGGAGCTTCAGTGCGGGTTGCAGAATCTCGGTCCCATCCCTCGCAAGGAGATAGCCACCCTCAGGGAAGTGAATTACCGCCAGGTCCCGCACTCCGAAGCCCAGAATCTTCGTTCCAATTTCGTGGAGGCTTGAGGGATGCAGCTTGCCGCCGGTCCGCAAGGGAATCCCCGCCAATTTTTCTGCTTCCCAATCATTGATGATGCAGTAGTCGGTGTACTTCAGCGCCGGGGGCACGATTTTGGGGAAGCGGTCGCTGTCTTCTGAAACCAAGTCGATTGAGGTCCGAATTCCGCAGCTTTGCACCTGCGCCAGGAAGCGCGCGCCGGCGGTGCCGTACTCTGCTTCGGGAAGGTCAAAAGCGTCGAGCAGAAGCAGATAACCGAGGTGGAACATGCGGACAGGCAGGCGGTCGAGATCAACGTGCTCGGCGGCGAACATCCGGTTGGTGCCGGGGTAATGGAAGAAAGTCCGTCGCCCGCTGGCCTTCACGCTGAAGACGTCGGTATAGGACGTGGCGTCCTGGTCCGTGCGACGCAATTGATCGATGCTCACATTGGGATAACGGCGGCACTCCGCAACCAAGTAGTCGCCGTAGGGGTCATTGCCGAGAATGCCCAAGGCATGAAGCGGCAGCGTGGCATCGAATCGCGCTAGGCTGATGGTCACGTTGTGGCCCAGGCCGCCCCCGCCACGTGACTCCTCGGAGATGTATGCGATCGAGTTTTCCTGCGGGTAGTGGCCGATTACTTTTACCAGGTCGACCACCCAGTTCCCGCCGCAGGCAATGCCCGTGCGTTGATCGGCAGTCATCCAGCGCCCCCAAGCTAGGTTGCAGATGGTAGGTCGTAGGTGGGGACAAGACACATGCCACCTTCGATCTCTCAACTGTGGCTGACGGCGGCGACCGGAAAGCCCGGTGCCCCGAAAAGCGCCGACATCTTACCAATAGAGTGGGCTGTGGTCTACGCCGATTCCCACGTCACCACCGACTTTTAGGGTACGCGTGAAATCATGTTCGACGGGGGAGGGAAGAGGCGTATTGGCACGGGCTTCCAACCCTTGTCAGGCCAGAGCCAGGACGCCCATGGCACAAAAACTTCTTCCACAGGCATGTCTGATAATATTTTCATTGTGGGCGCTGCGGTTAACATAATCTGGTTTCCACAAAACTCTCGCAAATTTTCACAGGCCTCGGGTCGGGCCTGTAGCAAAGCCTGCAACTGCTTGAATCAATGTGGCGGACCACCGGCCACGGCCAGCCGGCCAAGGGACTGCGGACAAGGCGCGACTTTTCCCTTCACCCCCATCACGGCGTGTGTTACATTTTCAATTTGTCGTCGCGTCGATATTCGAATGCCTCTGCGCGAAACCGAAGCCATCGTCCTTCGAACCTACCGTTTGGGTGAAGCTGACAAGATTGCTTCGTTATTTACGCGGCAACTGGGCCGCCTGCGGGCGGTGGCGCGCGGAGCCCTGCGCCCCAAAAGCCGCTACGGCGGCACGCTCGAACCCCTCAGCTACGTCCGCCTTTGGGTCTTCGAGCGCGAAAACCGCGACCTGCTGCACCTGAATTCGGTCGAAATTCTCGAGTCCTTCTTCGACATGCAGAAGGACTACCGCGTGCAGCTCGCGGCGCAGTACCTGGCTGAAGTGGGCGAACGCCTGCTGCCTGAGCGCGAAATGAACGAGCGCGTTTTCCGCCTGCTGCTGGCCGTGCTGCGCGCCCTCAAGCATTCAGGCGAGGTCAACCGCCCGCTGCTCTATTTCGACTACTGGATGGTGCGCCTAGGCGGTTTCCTGCCGGATTTTGACGCCTGCGCCGGCTGCGGCCGCACCTTCGGAGAGGATGACGGATATTACGCATCCGGCTCGGAAGCACTTTTCTGCCGCGACTGCAAGCCATCCGGAGCAACGAAAATCGCCGTCGCCACGTTGAGCATGGTGCAGGCCGCCTGCCGCCAGCCGCTCGATCAATGGCTCAAGGAAAAGCCCCCTGCTGGCTCCCGTGAGGCGCGGCTTTTTCTTGAAGAAATAATTGAAAGTCACACGGAAAAGAAGCTGATTTCGAAGAAGATGATGGAAGAGGAAGTCTGAAGCAGAGTTTAAGGTTGACAGTCAACACTCGAAAGTGAAACACCGTCTGGCTCGATTACCGCTTCAACCTGATCTGCGGATTGCTGACAGCAGGTGGCTGATATACGACCAAAATGTCAAGGAACACTTCAAAAACTGCCTGCCTGACCCTCCAGGACATGATCTTTCGCCTCAGCTCTTTCTGGGCGGAACGGGGGTGCGTGATCGCTCTCCCCTACGACGTCGAGGTTGGAGCCGGGACCATGTGCCCAGAGACATTCCTGCGCGTCCTGGGGCCGCAGCCGTGGAAGGTTGCGTACGTCCAGCCCTCCCGACGCCCCGCCGATGGCCGCTACGGTGAGAATCCCAACAGGTTACTTAAACACACGCAGATGCAGGTGGTTTTGAAACCTCCACCTCAGGATATCCAGGACAAGTATCTGCAAAGCCTGGGTGCCATCGGCATCGATATTCGCCACCATGATATTCGCTTTGAAGAGGATAACTGGGAGGCGCCAACGCTCGGAGCCTGGGGAATCGGTTGGCAGGTGATGCTCGACGGGCTCGAGATTAGCCAGTTTACCTACTTTCAGCAGTCGGGCGGGGTGGACCTTGAACCCATCAGCGTCGAGCTGACCTACGGGCTCGAGCGCATCGCCGCATTCCTGCAAAACGTCAACGACGTCTACCAGGTCCGCTGGAATGACTCTGTGACCTATGGCGAAATGCGCCAGACGGAGGAGTTGGAGTTTTCAGTCTATGACTTCGAGGCTGCGGACTCCGAAACCTGCCGTGAGATTCTGGACTTGTACGAAGGCGAAGCATTGCGCCTACTGGCGAGCTTCCCACATGCCAAGGCATCAAGCGAACATGATAAGAAATTGCCTGATACGACCGGGAGTGAAAGTTTAACTTTAGGTCAGACAAGATTCCCCCTGCGCAAAGTCTATGATCTGACGCTGAAGTGCTCGCACCTGTTCAATATTCTCGACGCCAGGGGGGCGATCAGCGTAACCGAACGCGTGGCACTCATTGTAAGAGTAAGGAAGCTGGCGACGCAGGTGGCGGGGATTTTCCTGGAACGCATGCCGAACCCCTTCGGCCCCAACGCCCCTCGTTCCTGGGGTGGAGGAGCTTAACCGAAAGACCGAAGATGAAATCCGAGAAATCAAAACCGAAGAAAATCCAATCATTCACCCACCAGCCACTCCTCCTCGAAGTCGGCTGCGAGGAAATCCCCGCGCGTTTTTTGCTCGACGCGGAACGGAGCCTGGGCGAACGTGTGCTCGCCGGGCTGCGGGAGGCGCGACTGCTTCCCAATGTCGACGCGTCGACATATGCGGCCGAAAGCGCAAGCGCGGGGCAGGGAAGCCTGCGAACTTACTCAACTCCCCGCCGCCTCATCGTTCACGTTCTCGAAGTCCTCGCCCGCCAGCCTGACAAGGTGGAGGAAATCCTCGGCCCGCCCGTCAAGGTTGCCGTCGATGCCGAAGGCAAATTCACTCGCGCCGCGGAGAGCTTTGCCCAGAAAAATTCTGCGCGAGTCGACGAGCTTGTCCGCACCCAGACTCCCAAAGGCGCATACTTGTCGCTTACCAAAACCACTCCTGGCCGCCCGGCCCGCGATATCCTGGCGGAAATTCTGCCCCAAGCCATCCTCGGCCTGACCTTTCCCAAGAGCATGTATTGGCGCGCCAAATCCGACCCGCGGTTCGTTCGCCCAATCCGCTGGGTTCTGGCGCTCCTGGGAGAAGGGAAGCATGCCAAGGTGGTCGAGTTCGAAATCCTGGGCGTGAAGTCTGGAAATTTCACCTTCGGCCACCGCTCTCTGGGACACAAGCCCATCAAGGTTGAGAATTTCAAGTATTACTTGAAGAAATTGAACGAAGCGCATGTGGAGATTGACACGGCAAAGCGCTGCGAGCGCCTGCTGAAGGAAGCCGACGAGCTTATGGCCAAGACCGGCCTGCGCATCGTGCGCGACGAATCTCTCGCCGACTGGATCGCCAACTCCACCGAGTGGCCGCGCGCCATGCTCGGCGACTTTGACGAGCGCTTTCTCCATCTGCCGCGCGAGATCCTGATTACGGTCATGCGTGACCACCAGAAATACTTTGCGGTGGAAACGACGGACGGCAATCTCGCCCCGCATTTCATCGCAGGGCTGAACATGGATTCTGACCCCAAGGGCTTGATCCGCCAAGGCCACCAGCGCGTGTTGACCGCGCGCTTCCGCGACGCGGAATTCTTCTGGACTGCCGATCAGGCCGTTCCGCTTCGCGATCGCGGGCCGCAGCTTGAGAGGGTCACTTACCAGGCGGAATTGGGTGCGAGTCTGGGAAGTTACGCAGCCAAGATCAAACGCATGGAAGTCCTGGCATCGAGGATTTGCGATGAGCTGGCCAATCATCCCGAATTCTCAGATCGGACCAGGGACCTGGTCAGGCGGGCAGTGGAGCTCTGCAAATGTGACTTAACCACGCAAATGGTCCACGAATTTACTGAGCTTCAGGGAGTCGTCGGCGGACTGTATGCGAAGGCGCAAGGCGAAACTGGGATCGTCGCGGAGGCGATTTACGACCAATATTTGCCTTTAGGTGTGGACGATCCTTGTCCCAGGTCGCTGGTCGGCGCGGTCGTCTCGCTCGTCGATAAACTGGATAGCGTGGTGGCGGGATTTGCCGCTGGGCTGAAACCATCGGGATCCAGCGACCCTTTCGGTCTGCGCCGGAACGCCAATGGAGCAATTAAAGTTTTACTTGAGAAATTGCCGGTAATCCCTTTAGGCAGTTTGATCGATCTTGGATATGAATTGCTGAAAACTTCTGCGCCAAAGTCGGAGGAGATTGCCAGCTTCTTCGCCGACCGGCTTTCCTTCTACCTCGGCCGCAAATACCGCTACGACACGGTGCGAGCCGTGCTGGCTGCTGGATTCGACCCACCGCGTAACGCCCTGGCGCGCGCCGAAGCGCTGGACTCGCTGCGGGGAAGCGAGGATCTGGAAGCCCTGTCTGCCGCCGCCAAGCGCATTCGCAACATCCTGACCAAGTCGGCAAGCGGCAAGGACTGGACTGAGGGAGACATTTCCGCTGAGATCATGACCGAGCCGCAGGAAAGGGAACTAGGCGAGGCCTACGGAAAAGTTGCCGGTGAGTCCGAGCACTTGAGCCGCCGGCATGAATACCGTCAGGCCCTCGAAGCAATTTCCACCCTCCGGCCCGCCGTGGATAAATTCTTCGATAAGGTTCTGGTGATGGCGGAAGACCCGGCCATCCGCCAGAACCGCCTGCGGCTGCTGAAGAAGCTGGATGAATTATTCACCGGAATCGCGCATTTCGCCGAGATCGCAGAGAAGGCGTGAGCGGATTTGATTGTGTGCGTCCCGGCATGTGTGGCATGTTAGGGGTAGGAGTTCGCTATGAAACTGCGATTGCTGGTTGAATTCGACCCGCAGAGCAAACGCTGGTCGGCCGTTTATCCCGAATTGCCAGGGTGCGCATCCGCAGGCGATACGGAAGAGGAAGCGATCAAGAACGCCCGCGAGGCGCTGGAATTGTGGTTTGAACCCACCGACATCAAGCCCGCCAAGGGCGCGAAGCTGCTGGAAGTGACCCTTCCGTGAGTCCGCACTTTCCAGTCCTGAATGCCAAGGAAATTACTCGCGTCTTGAAGAAGAACGGATTTGAACTGGCAGGCCAGAAGGGAAGCCACCAGAAGTGGCGTCATCCCAACGGGCGTCAGGTGATTGTCCCTGTCCATGGCAGCAAGCCGATCCCGATCGGCACCCTGAAAAGTATCATTGATGGCGCCGGCTTGAGCATGGAGGAGTTCAAGTAGCTGTGTGAGCACAGTGCACAGCCAAACCTGTATGTCGACGCGTCGACACGCGAATCGGCATTTGACCACCTCAATGCGCCGTGGTAAATTCCCGGCGTGTTCGCACTCATCACGATCACTCCCGATTGGGTGACGGCCGGCTCCACAATCGTGCTGGCCATAGTGGCGTTCGTCGCAATTTTCCAAAACCAAATCCAGGAGAGGATACGCCACCCCGAGTTTGCCGTTCACTTCCAACCTTCTCCCCCAGATTGCAATTGCATTCCGACCACGTATTGGATTCCCGGAGGGGTAAGGGATATCTCGCTCTCTGCACATGCCCACTATGTCCGAGTGCGAGTCGAGAACTCCGGTAACGCGGGCGCGGAAAACGTCGAGGTATCAGTGGTAGCTGTCCGTAGTACAGGTAAAGCAGACCCGAGTTTTCAACCAATTCAAATGAGTACACCTTGGAACTTCACCTGGAAGGACATTCAGTCGGACTTTCTACCAAGACTTCCTGTTGGAAGCGAACGACACTTTGACATCGGCCATGTCGTAGACCCAAAGCGCCGGAGTCAAATCCAGGGCGAGGATAAGCCGGGAAGTGACCCCTCAAAAACACTGTTTTGCCTCGCGTTCTTCGTAAAATCAAACACACTCGAATACCTTCTCGATCCTGGCAAGTATGAAATCGATTTTAAGGTGTTCTCAGCCAATGCCAAGCCAAGCCCGGTTTTTACTTTTCGCTTGACCCACAGCGGCAACTGGTATCCCGACGAAGAACGGATGTACCGCGACGGGTTGAAAATGAGTATCAAGAACTTGAGGCGGGCGTAACACACCACAAGACCAGAGAATGGAGAGCGATAATAGGATCGCCTGTCGCTGAAGAGCGGCCCGCGAGGGTTCGCAAGACCGATGTGGTGGCGGGGAAGTGTTTGGTAAAGTTCATACACGGACTCTTCGTGAGAACTCTAAGGATATTATATCCTGCCGTCCAAATCGGAATCTTAAAGTGTTACTTTAAGCACGGCAAGCTGCGCTGTAGCGGCGATGTCCCCATCGCCGTGGGCGGTCGGAGGTCGCCGCCAAAACTACCCGCGGGACTTCTACCCACAGCGTGATTTTCCCCGGAAATGTCGACGCGTCGACAGTAGGCGGCTGTAGCGCGGGTGGGGACACCCGCGCTACAAAATGCCCGGCGCGCTGCGCGGGGCAATATGCTCGCCAAACGCATCAACTGCCCATTGCAAATCCCGCCAAAATACGCCAGAATCATCGGTCCTTTTGTGGGCGCGCGCGTCTGTGCGCGGCGCCTTCGCGTGCCCCACAACCGACTACTGAGTACTGACAACTGAGAACCAAAAACCGACCACTATTTTTAAAGGAGCAATCATGGAAAAGCACGTTTATTCCTTCGGCGGCGGCAAGGCAGATGGCCACGGCGCCATGAAAGACCTCTTGGGCGGCAAGGGCGCGGGGCTTGCCGAAATGACCAACGCCGGCCTGCCGGTTCCCCCGGGATTTACGATTGTTACTTCCGCCTGCCGGCTCTATTTCCAAAACCACAATCAGACGCCTTCGGACATTCTCGCTCAAAAAGACGTGGCGCTCGCGCAGCTTGAATCGCTGCTGGGGCAGAAGCTGGGGGACGCGGAAAATCCCCTGCTGGTTTCCGTGCGCTCGGGCGCGAAATTTTCCATGCCCGGCATGATGGATACCATCCTGAACCTGGGGATGAACGACACGGTGGTGGAAGTGATCGCGCGCAAGACCGGCAACCCGCGCTTTGCCTATGACAGCTATCGCCGGTTCATCCAGATGTTCGGCAACGTGGTGATGGAAATCCCCAAGGATAAATTCGAGCACGTCTTCGACGGCCAGAAGAAGAAGCGCAAGATCAAGCTGGACACGGAGCTTACACCCGAAGACCTGAAGATCATCATTGCGGACTACAAGAAAGTGGTGCGCAAGGAGGCAGGGAAGGACTTTCCGCAGGACCCGCAGATCCAGCTCAACATGGCGATTGAGGCGGTTTTCCGCTCCTGGTACAACCCCCGCGCGGGCACCTATCGACGCATGAACAAGATTTCGGACGACCTGGGCACCGCCGTAAACGTCCAGACCATGGTCTTCGGCAATATGGGCGATACCTCGGGCACAGGCGTGGGCTTTACGCGCAACCCCGCCACCGGCGCCAAGGAGTTTTACGGCGAGTTCCTGATGAACGCCCAGGGTGAGGACGTGGTGGCCGGCGTGCGCACTCCCGTGCCCATCAAGGAGCTTGAGAAGTTCAATCCGGAGGCTTACCACCAGCTCCATGAAATCACGACGAGGCTCGAGCAGCACTACAAGGACGTTCAGGACTTCGAATTTACCATTCAAGAGGGCAAGCTCTACATGCTCCAGACGCGCAACGGCAAGCGCACGGGGCCGGCCGCTGTGCGCATTGCCGTCGAGATGGTGAAGGAAGGCCTGCTGACGCCCAAAGATGCACTGTTGCGCGTCGAGCCTGAGCAATTGAACCAGTTGCTGCATCCGGTTCTCGATGAGAAGAAGCCGTTAAAAGTCGTCGCCAAGGGCCTTCCCGCCTCTCCTGGAGCGGCTGTGGGCCGGGTGGTGTTTACCGCGGACGACGCAGTGGCCAAGGGCAAATCAGGGCCGGTGGTGTTGGTGCGGGGCGAAACTGTGCCCGACGATATCCACGGCATGGAAGTGGCCGTGGGCATCCTGACCAGCCGCGGCGGCATGACGTCGCACGCGGCCGTGGTGACTCGCGGCATGGGCAAGCCATGCGTCGCAGGGTGCGGCGAAGCGGAGGTGGACGACCGCGCGAAGACCATCAAAGTGGGTGGGCTGGTGATCAAGGAAGGCGACTGGATTTCGCTCGATGGCTCGACGGGCCGGGTGATTGCCGGCAAGACCGATCTGGTGGAGCCCGATCCTTCCAGCGGCGTCTTTGCCGAGTTCATGAAGTGGGCCGACGAAAATCGCACCCTGGGCGTGCGCTC
>JASHSC010000380.1 GCA_030036915.1 Terriglobia bacterium | reverse complement strand
ATTTTCGTGGACGTTCGTGCCATGCCAGCGCGCCGGAGCGAGGCGACAATCCGATTTACAAAATGACTCCACTGGTGAAGGAGATAGAAGCGCTGAACGAGCGTTTGCGCGACGATGCGTTCCTGGGAAAAGGAACAATCGCCGTGACGGATATCCGCACCATGTCACCCTCGCTGTGCGCAGTGCCCGGTTCCTGCTCGATTCATCTTGACCGGCGGCTGACGGCGGGCGAGACCAAGCAGAGCGCGGTGGCGGAAGTGAAGGCCCTGCCCAGCGCGCGCGGCGCGGAAGTGGAAATTCTAAACTACGATGTGCCCAGCTACACCGGCCTGCGCTATCCGATCGAGAAGTATTACCCAACCTGGGTTTTGGAAGAGAGCCATCCCCTGGTGCAGGCGGGTGTGAGCACCTATTCGGCCCTGCACGGCAAGCCTCCGGTGGTGGACAAGTGGACGTTCAGCACCAACGGCGTGGGCTCAATGGGGATCATGGGAGTGCCCACCATCGGCTTCGGCCCGGGCGAGGAAAATGTCGCCCACAGCGTCATGGAACGAATCCCCATCCGCCACCTGGTGGAAGCGGCAAAATTCTACGCGGCGTTTCCGCTGGTTTATACGGCAGGGGTGAGTGGCTAGTGGTTAGCAAGAACCTTTGCCCACCACCTACGATCGTTCATTGCGAACCACGAGCCACTATCCACAACCACTAGCTACGTTTCTTATGGCAGAGCTCGTTCCCATTCCGCTCCCCCTGCTCCTGCGCCGGGCGTTTCTGGAATACGAGCGCGAGGGGAAAATCTTCGACCTGCCCAAGGGGAAATTCTTCCGCGGGCTTTCGGGGCTCGATACTTCCGTTCGTTTTCATGGCCACGCTGCTTCCACGCCACTGGGTCCCGCCGCAGGGCCGCACGATCAACTGGTTCAGAACATCGTGCTCTCCTGGCTCGGTGGGTCGCGCATCATCGAGCTGAAGACAGTGCAAATTCTCGATGAGCTGAAAATTCCCCGCCCCTGCATCGACATCATCAACGTCGGATACAACGTGGAATGGTCGCAGGAGCTGCGACTAGAGCAGTCGCTGCGCGAGTACGTGGGCGCGGCGATGTTCATCGAAATCCTCAAGGCGTCGAAGCTTCTCGGCGAGGATTTCCCCGGCGGCCGGGGCGCGACCATCTTCGATATGAGTGTGGGATACGATCTGAAGGGGATCAGCTCGCCGCGCGTGCGGGCGTGGATGGAAGCGATGAAGGACGCGACCGCCATCATCAATGAGCTGCGACCATCGCTCACCGGTCCCTGGGCTCGCTATCGCGACTTGGCGTATCCCGCTCGCATCAGCGATACCCTCACACTCTCCACGTTTCACGGCTGCCCGGCGGGTGAAATCGAAGGCATCGTCAGCTTTTTGTTGACGGAAATGGACCTGAACGTCTGCGTGAAGCTGAATCCCACGCTGCTCGGGAAGGAACATGTGGAGCATCTGCTCCATGACGTGTTGGGATATTGCGACTTGCGGGTGACCCAGGAGGCGTTTGACAAGGACCTGCAATTCGCCGAGGCGCTGGAGATGATTCCGCGGCTCGACCGCCTGGCGCGCTCACGGGGCAAACGGCTTGCGGTGAAATTCAGCAACACGCTGGTGGTGAAAAATCATCGGACGTTCTTTAGCGACGAAGTCATGTACCTGTCGGGCGCGCCGCTGCACGTTCTCACGCTGAACCTGGTGAAAAAGTTCCGCGAGCACCTGGGCTTGCGAACTCTCCCAAGGGAGAATGGGGAAACTTCATCCGGCGGCGCAATTTCGCTGCCCGAGGCCATTCCGACATCGTTCTCAGCAGGCTTGGACAGCAACAACATGGGGAATTGCGTCGCCATGAATTTCATTCCTGTAACCACCTGCACGGACCTGCTTCGGCCGGGCGGCTACGCGCGCCTGATTCGCTACATGGAAAAGCTGGGCGACAAGATGAACGCCCTGGGCGCCACGCGACTTCCGGATTTTGTGGTCCGATACGCGGGGCAGGGCGAGGCTGCGGTCGAGCGCGTGACGCACGATTTGAAGGATTCGCTTCGCGCGCAATTCACCGGAGCCGATTCCGCGCAGATGAATGCGGCTCAGGCGTGGTTGGACGGACACGTGGCGACTCACCTGAAGAAGTGGGTGCGGGACGGCCAGGGCGTACCACTGCGCACCGTTTGCGCGCAGATTGAGGCAGGGGCACATCACCATGCGCCCCTACCAGGCGTGCTGGCCGGCTCACTGCGCGGCGCACTATCCGGACTTGAGCAAGCGCTCGTGGATGTGGCGGGCGTGCTCAACACTCCCATTTTGGTGAAGGAGACGACTGAAAACCCAAGATACGCCTGGGAGCAGAACAAAGGTGTGCCGCGCAAGATCGGCTCGAAGCTTTGGCTCTACGACTGCATCAACTGCGATAAGTGCGTGCCCGTATGCCCCAACGTCGCCAATTTCATCTACGAGACCACGGCAGCGGAAATTGCCTACGATAATTTCCTGCTCTCCCTCGGCGAGCCACCACAGCGCGTCCCGGGCGGCATATTCAAGGTCGCGAAGACGCACCAACTGGCCAACTACGCGGATGCCTGCAACGATTGCGGCAACTGTGACGTGTTTTGTCCGGAAGACGGAGGTCCGTACATCGAAAAGCCACGCTTTTTCGGCAGCCTCGAGACTTACAGGAAATACGGGGGCCGCAACGGGTTTTTTGTGGATTTTCAGAATGGTGAAACTACAGTTTACGGCACGATCGCCGGCGCAGCCTATCAATTAAGCATGAACAACGACCGCGCACGGTTTTTAAACGCCGACGCGGAAGTGGAAATCCCGCCCAGAGGTGGCGCACCTGTGAGCTGGAAATTGAAGTCGGGGGTTTCAGCAACGACCTACAAGCTCGACATGCTTCCCTATTTGCAGCTCAAATTGCTTGTGGAATCGATCCGCGACCCTCGGCGCGTGAACTTTGCCAATGTCGGGGGATTGTAATGTCAGCACACCCCAATTTTGGACCAGGCAACAGGAGCGAACAGCAATGACCAAAACCGCTCTCTTCAAAGGCAAAGACTACATCACCACTCAGGAGTGGACCGGCGCGGAAATTGAAACCCTGCTGGAGGTTTCCGGCGACCTCAAGCGGAAATTCAAGGAGCATGTTCCGCATCGCCACCTGCCGGACAAAACGATCTTCCTGATGTTCTTCGACAAGTCCACGCGCACGCGGAATTCCTTTGAAGCCGGAATCACGCAACTGGGTGGCCACGCCCACTTCCTGACCGCCGAGGTGATGCAGGTCTCGCACGGCGAGAGTCCGAAGGACACAGGCATTATTCTTTCGAGTTATGGTCACGGCATCGCCATCCGGCACGACCTGATTCCCGGAGAAGGAAACTCTTATATGCGCGAAGTGGCGCGCTGGGCGAGCGTGCCGGTGATCAACATGCAATGCGACGTGGATCATCCCTGCCAGACGCTTGCCGACTTAATGACCATTCGCGAAAAGCTGGGGAACAATCTGCGCGGCCGCAAGCTGGCGGTCACCTGGGCGTACGCGTCGAGTTACGCCAAGCCGCTTTCCGTGCCGCAGGGACTGATCATGCTGATGCCGCGCTTCGGCCTGGACGTGGTGCTGGCAAATCCCCTCGAATACCGCCTGATGCCTGAGACGCTGAAAGCTGCCCAGGAAAATGCGTGCGCCGCGGGAGTGAAATTCGAAGTCGCGGACAACATGGACGACGCCTTCCGCGACGCCGACGTCGTGATTCCCAAGAGTTGGGGCTGCCTGGACACCATGGGCACGAAGCCGGAGGAATCGCTGCGCATTGCCAAGCAATACCGCCATTGGATTTGCGACGCCGCCAAGATGAAGCTGACGCGGCCCGATACGCTCTACATGCACCCGCTGCCCGCCGACCGCGGCAACGAGGTGACCGACGAAGTGATCGACGGCCCGCACTCCGTGGTTTTTCAGGAGGCGGAAAATCGCCTGCACACCGCGAAGGCGATCATGGCTTTAACGATGGCCGATGGGAACATCGCCTACGACGCATAGGGTGCGGAACTGATCTGCTGCGCCTCTCAATGAGCGTGATCTCTCCCGAAATGTGCTGAACGCGCTTCGAGCTTCCATAGTAGAATTCCCTGCGATCCTCCGGTGAAGGCGGCGCATGGCTCTTACCTCCGGGACGAAGTTAAGTCACTATGAAATTCTGGAAAAGTTGGGCGCAGGTGG
>JASHSC010000379.1 GCA_030036915.1 Terriglobia bacterium | reverse complement strand
CAGCGCGTCGCGCAGCTCGCGGCAGGCGCCGGTGAAACGGCTCAGAATCAATACTCCTTGATTGTCTTCGTGCGCCGCCACGTATTCTTTGGCCACCAGGTTCATACCGTCGTGCAGCGAGGTGACCAGGCAGAGGTCCGCGGCTTGGTAATAGCGACGCAATTCCTGATGGCTGTGATGCCGGCTCAGGTAGACGATGGGTTTCCACTTGCTCGTCTGAAAACGCCAGTTGATGCGCTCGGCTTCCGACTCCACCTCGCCCAGCAGATCGTGATAGCGCTTGATGTGCGTGCGGCTGGGCTCGCCGATTTGCACGAAGGTGAATTGCCCCAGAAACACGGGATACTTCTCGAAAAAGCGCTCCAACCCCTGGAACCTTTCAAGGATTCCCTTGGTGTAATCCACCCGATCCACGCCCACGCCCATGAAGGTGGTTTCCACGCCGTGCTCCTTCATTAAGGTGGCACGATCGAGGTAGGGTGAGGCCGCAGCCCGCTCTTGAGCTGCAGGCTCGGGATAAGCAACGCTGATCGGAAACGGCCGCACCTGGGTAATGTGCCCGCTGCGTTCCACGGTAAAGCGCTCCCAATTGACGCGGGACTCGATGACGCGATCCACGGTTTCGAGAAAATTATTGCAATGGGACTGTACGTGGAAGCCCACTAGGTCCGCGCCCAGCAATCCTTTCAGGATTTCGGCCTGCCAAGGGCAAATGGCAAATGCCTCTGGGTTCGGCCAGGGAATGTGCCAGAAGATGGCGACGCGCGCACCCGGCGAGCGCTCCTTGACCAACTGCGGGAGGAGTGCGAAATGATAGTCCTGAACCAATACGCCCGGCTCTTCCATCCCTTGCATCTCCTTCAGCAGGGCGTCTGCGAATTTCTGATTCACCGACTGGTAAGCCTCCCAATCCTTAGAGCGGAAAATCGGCCGCGTGTGCGCGATGTGGCAGAGCGGCCAGAGGCCCTCATTCGCGAATCCGAAATAGTAGCCCTCCTCCTCCTCCTTGGTCAGCCATACGCGCTTCAGAGTGTATTGCGGATCGTCGGGAGGAACCTGAAGGCAGTCGTGCTCGTCAACGGCCATGCGGTCTGCATCGCCGGAACCGTGCGCCAGCCAGATGCCCTGGCAGGTCCGTAGAATGGGTTCCACCGCTGTCACCAGTCCGCTTGCCGGAACAGTGACTTCCACATTCTTGCCCTTGAACGAGTGAATATAAGGCTCACGGTTGGAGACGACGAAGAACGGCCGGTCGCCGAGCTTGCTGCGCACGTGAACGCGCAGCCGTTCCGGGGTCCAGCGCGCCTCTGCGGTTTCGCGCAAGCGCGCTTCCTCCTGCGCCGCCGCGCGCGCATAGGTCAGGCTGCGGGCCAGGTGTGTCACTTCCTGTGCCAGGGGTTGGAACAAATCCTTTTCGTCCAGGTCATGCCGCCCTGCGGCGCCCCGGCCGGCACGCAGCTCCTTCATCCATTTTGTCGTCCGGGCGATGGGTCCAAGAATGCTCAATTGAATGATCAGCAGAGTGACAAGGGCGATGAACACTGCTTGCGCCAGTGTGCTCAGAAAGGTGCGCCACCATAGCTGCATGGTCTGCGCCTTGATGTAGCTCGCATCGTGGATGATGACCAGCGCGCCGGTTTCCTGCGCCTCATCGTGAACCGGGGTGACGTAAAAGTGAAGGAACTTTTCATTCAGAGTTTTGAATTCGGCCTTGCGCATGTCGCTTGAAATCGATTGAAGGATGACGGGGATCTCCGTATTGACGTAACCCTCCAGACCGGGAGTGGCCGCCAGGCGTTCACCCCCCTTATCGAATACGGCGATGCCCATCAGGGGTTCACGTTTGCCAAATTCACCGGCAAGTTCCTGAAGGCGCCGGTGCGAGCGGTATTCCAGCAGAGAGGCGACTTTGCCTTCCATGCTGTCGCCAAAGATGGCCGCGCGGTTCTCCAGCTCCCTTTGCAACGACCGCTTTTCCGCCCTCCCTTGAAATACGGCGAAAAGCAGGGAGAGCAGCGTCACGCCCAAAATCAGTGAGAAAATCAGACGAAAACTCATTCGCATGGTATCGCCCGGATTCCGTTCCGAATAGATGACTCGAATTGATGCTTGCTTCAGTTTCGGCCTGGGTCGTAGGTGGAATGGCTTTTTCGCCTGAGGCCCATGGGTGGGTGCTATGCGTGCCTCTGACAAAAAAGTCTTACACCCCACCACCGTCCTACATGCAATTTAAAGTCAAAAATCTCTGCTCAAAGTCTGCCAGCGGATTCAATTACTTATGCAGACGATGGATTAATCGCCTTGGAAAAATCGTCCATCCAGGGAAATTTTTTCCAGGCCGTTCTCCTAACCCGATCTGTAGAATTTGTTTCACCGGGCCTCCTCCGCGAATCAAAAACTCAAATTTCCCTTTCATTGCAGGAGTTTTTCAGACGGCCTTGGCATCTGCGTCCTCCGAGGTTTGAGGCGTTCGTCGGCTTGATGCTCGGCCGCGAGGAATTCCAGGCTTGGGTGAATTCGACATTCCACTTAATTTGATTCCTTGGAGTGTTGCTAACGTTGCAATAAATCCTTGTGAGGCACGCGCGCAAATTCGCCTGGTCGCCGTTTTTGCAGATAGGTCCAAAAATGCTCAGTCCTGGAAGTTCTTACACTTAGGGTGGGAGATTCCGGCGTCCTCTTCAGACGGCTAAGTGCAAGGAGGCAATGTGCTTAGCAGAAACCGTCCGGAACGGAATCCAACCTGCGTGCAAGACTGGGTGCGGGGTTTTGACCGTGGGGGGAGAGGTTCGTTAAGCGTAAGGTTTGGAAGATGAAAAAGGAGAGGTGAAAATGAAAAAGTTTGCATTGGTTGTTGTGGTTCTCGCGCTGTGCTCACCCGCTTTTGCGGAGGAACCCCAGCTCGAAAAGGCAACCGACGTAATCAATGAAATCATGCAGACGCCTGACAAAGGGATACCCCACGATCTGTTGGACCGCGCCGTCTGCGTGGGCGTGGTTCCCTCTGAATTGAAAGGTGCATTCATGGTCGGAGGATCCTTCGGCCGCGGAGTCCTGGTGTGCCGCACGCACGGTAATGGACCGTGGGGCGCTCCCTCGTTGTTCACCATCGGTGGAGGCAGTTTCGGTTTTCAGATTGGAGCCAAGGCCACGGACGTGGTTTTTATCGTCATGAACCCGGAAGGGGCACGCAAGCTTGTGCAGGATAGCGTGAAACTGGGAGGGGAAGCCTCCGTAGCAGCAGGGCCCGTGGGCCGGACGGCGGAAGGTGCGACGGACGCGCAACTTCACGCCGAAATCCTGAGCTATTCGCGCACTCGGGGCGTGTTTGCCGGGCTCTCACTTGATGGGGCCGTGGTGAAGCAGGATAAGAACGCGAACGAGCTGCTTTACGGTAGAAGGCTCACCGCCCGGCAGATCCTGATCCAGGGAGAAGTGGGCGTCCCTCCCCAAGCTCGAGAATTGGATGCCACTTTGACCAAATATTCCAACAGGGGCGGCCAATCCTTCCAGCGAGTTTGATTCTGATGAAACCTTCGGCCGCCGGTCCCTCCGCAAGGTGAATCGAGTTCGGGCCGCGAGTAGACGGCCGTGGCTAGCGGGTGCAGGAGGTGCCCTGGGGTGGGCTCTCCTTCCATCTCCCAGCCCGGCCGTCCGCGCGCGGCCCGAATCGGCTTTGCCGCGTGCGTGCGGGAAGAGGCTATCCAGAGCGACAACCCGAGGCGAGCTTCCACCGCAGCGGGGGAGCCCCTCGTGAGCGCAAGCCTTCGTGCAATTCCCTAGGCTAAGTTACTCATACAACTTGGGAGATGCCGAGTCTACGTACTTCGTAATAGTGAAAGGCTCATGGATCACGCCCCCTTGTACTTGTTCCACCGCCACGTCCGAAAGCTCACCCTCGGCCTGCGGCGTAACCCCTTTCTGGTTCTGAGTTGCACTAATCGTCTTGTCCTTTTCTTCTGCCATAGCAGTTCTCCTTTTTACAGAATTCTGAACGAAGGTACCTCTAAACCGCCATAACCCTCCAAAGCCCTGAATAGCCCCCATAGAAGCCCAACGAACTCGCCCGCTCCAAGGTCCTGCCTGTCGATCTTGAGGTTAGGAGCGGGGAAGTGACCCTGCCCTCGGTCTCTGAGGGGACAGATGTCAACACCTCTAGATCGCACTTCGGCCACGACCGAGGCCGCTCGTAGGCTTTGATCTCCGCGGCTTACGACCGGGAACCGGGACTGCGCACTCGTCATCCCGCGTCGCGGAGAGAGGGGGAGGTGTTATACCTCCCTGCGTTAATTCTTGTAATGCTCATAATTCAACCCAATGCTCTCTGTTGGGAGGTTATTGCCGCCGCCGGCAGCGGCCCTTTCCAATTCTTCCCAAAATAGTTCATCCGGCTTCTTGGTTTCCGGTTTCGAGTCGCCTGGTTTCTTGACTTCCTTCTCCTTATCGTTGATCATGTGCTTCCTCCTCATCTGAGTGCCACGCCCCGCTCCGGAGTTCGTGGGTCGAACCAAAGCAAGAATCAACCAGAATCGTGCTAAAGCCCCGTGAGATTGCGGATCAGCGAACCAGTAACCGTCTCATCCTTCTTTTGTGCCATGGTTTTCTTTGCCTATAGACAATGAATTTACTTAAGAGTCCCACCCCAGATTCTTCAGAAGGGCGCGGCCGAGAGCGGTAGCGTCGAGAGGCGCCAACGGCCGGTTGAGTTCTTCCATCTTCTTCTTATGCGCTTCCTGCTTCTGGGCGGCTTCCTGGACAAATTTTGCCATCCGCTCCTTATGGGCATTTAATTTTTGGAGAATCGTGGCCGTAGCCTGCTTCAAGCCCTCTCTTCGTGCGGATAACCTTTCCAGGTTCCGCGTGATATCCGGATTACTGGCCGCGGCGGGATTACTCAAGACTAGTTTGCAGAATTTGTCCAGCTCAGCAAACACCGGACTGAGATCCAAAGCTCCTTCCGCCGGCGAAGGGGTGGGGGGAGCGCTCCTTTTCGCGTCACTAACGCCCGGTGCCGGCAGGGGCTCCGCGCCAGGATTCCATAAGAAGTCGCAGGAGGGG
>JASHSC010000378.1 GCA_030036915.1 Terriglobia bacterium | reverse complement strand
GCAGTAACTTCAACATTTTGGCGCCGAGTGTCCTGAAGTGCGGGCGCGTCGGAACTTTCCACCAGGTAAGCGATAACCGTTCCGACCGGGACCGTGCGACCGGGTTCGACGACGATTTGCGCCAGCTTTCCTTCGTCCAACGACTCCACTTCCATGTCGGCTTTGTCCGTCGATACGACGAACAGCATCTCGCCCTTACGCACAGGGTCCCCGGGCTTCTTCAGCCACTCGCTGACACTGCCCTCCGTCATCGTAAGACCCAGTTGCGGCATGACTACGGGGACGCTCATTTCGTCTCCTACCTCGGAGTGATCCTCATCCCAAATAATTGGCGGAGCCAATTAAGATCACGGCTAAAAAGAGTACCGCCACTCCCTCAATGTTGGCTCGCGAAATGCGGGCCGGAATTTGCCGCCACTCGCCCACCAATACGCCTGCCACGTTGCCGGTCAGGATCATGGCGATTTGAAAGAGCGCCCAACCTACCGAGAAGCCTAACACCCCCATGAACGTCGCACCACTGCTGTAGATTGCGATTGCCCCCATCCAGAGGACTCCGCCGAGAATGGGGTTGAAGGCCTCGCGCGCGCCCCCGCCGAAATTTGTCCAAGTATTATTGCGGGACATTTTATAGAGGCAGTACCCCAGGTTGGTGAGAAAGCCCCCAGCCAGCGCAATCGGCCAGACGGCGAACGGCGCCCACTTGGGCGCGGCACCGGCCTGCTGCGCTCTGTTGACGATTTCACCGCCGAACGCCAGGGCAATATTCAGCAGGGACGCCATGACTCCCGAAACAATCGCCAGGATCAGGACCCCGACATATCCAGAACCGGCAGCCTTAATTTCTCCGGTTTCCCGCTCCCTTGCGTGCCCGGCCCACCCGCATAGAGCCAGCCCGACGCCCATCACGACCGTGCCGGCGATAATCATCAAACCGCTTCTGCGCAGGAGTAAATCGCGATGTTGAACGCACAACGGAATGAAGGCGCCACTGGCGGCACAAATCCCGTTCAGAATGGAACCTGTAAGCCCAAGCCCAATCCGGTGCACGCAGATTCCAGCACCCAGTTGGGCGATGCCCCAGACGAGGCCGTAAATAAATGGCCAAACCATCGCCCGGGCCGGAAGCGATGCATATACTCCCACGATTCCCGGCAACAGAAGGAAGGCCAAAGCGAAAGGCACCACGACCAAACCCACGACGGAGTATACAAGCCAGAAGTTCTCCCATTTCCATGCCTTCATCCACTTGATCGGCACCAAGTTGCTGCCCATCGTAATTCCTGCCAACAACACCAGCGCAAGCCCTTGTGCCATCGCCCCCACACCTCATGATATTTCTTAGTGCCGCAGAATATCTCTGTGGTTACCATTTCGTGGAAGTCGTGTCAAGAAACTTTGTGTAGGCGCAGTGGGTCAGTTTGAATTTCGTAGGCGCAGGGCGCGTCCCTGCCCCTCAGTCCTGCGACATCTGGCGGGGTGCCAGCGAGGGGTGTCCCTAGGTCGAAATTTCAAATTGAGCCCCACCACCGCCTCGAATCAACTTGACAGGCCTGAGCGAAGCAGGCTATATCCGCGATGGATATTTCCGGCACATCTTCGAAATAGCGAGGAGCAAAATGAAAGTTGATTCAATGGTGGATAGCGGATGGACGGCCGGTTCCGCGCGCGATTGGCAATCATGAGCGTCGGCCATACTTTCTTCTCCAGAGTTTCGCTTCACGTTGCGACCGGGGCTCTCCTAGCACTCCCAACACTTTTTTCCCCCTGCAAAGTCCTCGCGCAACAGCCGGGTCCAGTGGCGCGGTGGTCATTCGACAGTTCGTCCGGCTCTTCGGTTCAAGACACGGTGAGCGGCGTCGCGGACAAAATCGAGGGTCTCTACAAATATGTGCCGGGCGTATCCGGACAGGGCCTTCGATTTGACGGATACACCACGAGCATCGTCCGCAAAGCGGAAAAGAGTCCGAAGTTACACCATTCATTTTCGATAACGGCCTGGGTCGCGCTAAACGTCTACCCATGGAATTGGGTTCCGATCGTTGATCAAGAGAAGGATCAGCAGGCGGGGTATTTCTTGGGTGTGGACGCTTTGGGGCATTTGGGACTTCAGGTGGGTGTTAATGGGATTTGGTACTCGCTAACCTCAAACGCCCAGATTCCCTTGAAAAAGTGGGCTCACATCGTCGGCGTGTATGACGAGGATCGTGGTCTCTCGATCTACCTTGATGGGAATGAAGTGGGGCAATTAGCCGCGCGCGGCCCGCTGCTTCCTGCTGACATGATGGATGTGGTCGTAGGAAGAGTTCGCGCGCCCTTGCCTCCGTTCCCCTCGATCGCGGCCGCACCCTGGTACCCGATTTGGTACTCGCTCGATGGGATTCTGGACGATGTGAACCTCTATGATCGAAGTCTGAGCGCAAGCGAGATCCAAAACCTGCACGCGTCGGCGCACGCGCCAACAGGTGAAATCCTTCCGTGGCCGGTGCTCCCGTCCGGTCCTCCCGGTCCGGGTCCGTTCGGCGCCTACTACTCCACGCTCAAATTCGAAGACACGTGGGACCGGCCGCGGCGAGTCGGACCCGACTCCGACGTGGTGGTGCGTTTCGACGATTCACCCATCCGGCTGGTTTTCTGGCAGGGAGCCGGCTACATCCCCTCCTGGGTTACCGAAAATGGCACGTGGTTCACCGATGAATTTCTGGAAGCCCCGGCGAAAGGGTGCCCGGACGGAGGTGATTGTGAGCCCATCTCTGACAAGCAGGTTCGATACTCGCGCGTGAGCGTTTTGGAAAGCAGCGAGGCGAGGGCTATTATCCACTGGCGGTATGCGCTGGCGGAGGTTGAGCACTACCTGGGCGCGCATACGGATCCCTTGACGGGCTGGTTCGATTGGGCGGACGAGTACTGGACGATTTATCCCGACGGAGTGGCGATCCGCGAACAAGTCCTGCATCCCACGGATCCTTCGGTTACCTACGAGTGGCAAGAAACGATTGTCATCAACCCGCCGGGCCATCGGCCTGACGATGATATTAATTTCGATGCTCTGACGATTGGCAACATGAAGGGAGAAACGGCCACTTATACGTGGGGGCAAAAGGCGTCAGGCGTTTACGGGGACCTTCATCTGCCTCCGCCTATTGACAAGCCTGAAAATGCAAATATCCAGTGGGTAAACCTGAAATCGAACTGGAAGCCCTTTGAAATTGTTTCGCCAACAAATGCATTCTTCAAAGTCTTCAACTACACAAAATCCTACTATTCGTTCGGCTGTTGGAATCATTGGCCAATTTCACAGATTGCCTCCAGCGCCAGAATTTGTGTGGCGCCGGACCGAGCTTCGCACTCCTCGCTTTCGCATATTTTCTGGGACGCCTACAGCACCACCGAGGACTCGGTAACAAAGATCCTTATGGATGGGCTTACGACGAAGTCCGCAGCCGAACTCGTCCCGCTTGCGAAGTCATGGCTATCCCCACCGCAGGTTCTCGTCGAGGGCGAAGGGTTTGAGAGCGAAGGGTACGACCCGGTGCATCGAGATTTCGTGGTCGCGGCCAGGAATCCTGCAAAGCTGGCGGCGCTGGAGATGACCTTTGAGGCCAGCGATGCCTCCCCGCTCGTCAACCCTGCCATTGTGATCAAAAAGTGGGGAGATAGCGAGGCACACCTTAAGATCAACGGGAAACCGGTAAACTGGGGAAAAGACTTTCGCCGCGGGTACGTTCAGGAATTTGACGGCAAGGACCTGATCGTGTGGCTTCGCCAACAATCCGTCACCCCCCTGCGTATAACTTTGACGCCCTAGAGCATCGATTCGCAAAAAATTCGGTGTCCTTTCCCGCGAACTATTTCAACTCCAGCGCATCCTTATCCGGCAGCTTGGGAAATGGCGCGTGCGGCTCGGTTTGATACCAGAAAGCCGTTGAAGCGATATCATCTTGAAGGGGCAGGTAACGCCCGCCTGACCGCCAACCGAGGGCCTGGATTGTAACCTTCAAGTCCTGCTCAAAGCGCACCGGGTCCACGATGTGCCAGCGGTAGAGGCCGTAACGCTGCTGGGAATCGTCCAGGCCGTTTGGGAGAATGACTTGCGCCAGCCCGGAGTATGGCGTGGTGAATTCCTGGTAATGCCGGGCATTCTCCGGACCGACCTGGAACCCGTGTGAGCCGCAGAAATAGTCTTCGGTTCCCGTTCCGCAAATCGTGGGGAACTTCGAGTCGCCATCGATGAAGAACTTGATCTCCCCTTCACCCCACCAGCCGGTGTTGTGAACACCCCACGCCAGATACGTTCCCACGTATTGACCCCAACCCTTCACTCCATCAAGAATTACGTGGTCGGTCTTGTAGGGCAGCGGGTTAGAGCGCCGGAACTGGGCGTGAAAGTAAGCCATGTCCTTTGGGATTTCGGTGAGTGTGTAATCGACCTGGTAATAAAGCACCAGTGGCTCGTCTCCAATATTCTCCATGGTGATTTTGGCGGATTTCCTGAAAGGCATCTGCCAATACGAGTTGTAACCGCGCAAGGGATTCGCACAAACGGCCAGAGATGAGACCTGGGCGTATCTGCCCCAGCCGGAAGCAAAGAAGTCGCCGATCGGGACCTCGACGGAAGGATCGCTTTCGCCGTCCCAATAGAAGCGCAGGACGGCAGAACGAAGATTCCCCGTCGGCGACATCCAAATGTGCTGGATGGCTCCCGGGCCCTGGATTTCCGCAACCGTATAAAGTTGTTTAGGCGCGATGCGGACGGCGGGCGAGACTTTCCAGGTTTGGCCGAGATCGCGCGCCGCGTTCGCGCCCAAGCCCTCGGTGGCCATCCCCCCCTTGCCCTTCTCCCCTGACATGTTTTCTGCACTGATGGATCGCGTTTTGGCATGCGAAAGCCGGGCAAGACTGCTCATCCCCTCGTCCAGGCCGCTGAACGAAGTCTCGGATTGTTGCCCATTCAACAAAGTGACTGCAAACACGAGAAGAACCGAAATCAAGCAAAGTATTCGCTTCATCATATTTATCTCCTTGATAAGAAGTCGACCGATGCATGCGGCAGGTCATGTCGAACACGTCACTTCCACCTGCTTCCGCGGCACCCGCACAGCCAAAAGAACCAAGCCCGCCAACATTGCGCCCATGGCGAGAATCAACATGCCCAGGGGATATGAATGAGTGCGCGCCAGCACCAACCCTACCGCAGATGGTCCAAAGAACCCTCCGAGGTTGCCGATGCAGTTGATTAACCCGATGGAGGCCGCCGCCGCCGAATCACCTTGCGTTAGGGTGGGCAGAACCCAAAATGGAGGAGGGAAACAAAATCCAGCCGCCGTAGTGAGGCAAAGCAATGTGATGACCACGGGGAAGCTCAGGCCCGGAACTGTGCTGAGAGAAAAAAACGTGGCCGAAAGCATCAGCGGCACTGCGGCATGAAACTTCCGTTCACCTGAGCGGTCCGACATCCGGCCCGCGGCGATAACCGAAAAAAAGCCTACGACGTAGGGCAACGCCGCCCAGGCAGTGGAAACGCTGACCGAGAAACCGGAGACGCGATTAATGGTGGTGGGTAGCCAGAAGACGAAAGCGTAGCTTTCCACATTGGCGAAACATAAGGCCACGGCCAGGAGTAGAGTATTGCGTTGGCAAAGACCCCGCCAAACCGTGACGTGGCCGCCCGCGAGCTTGAGGCGCCGCTCCTTCTCGAGTTCGTTCGAGATCCAATCGCGTTCTTCCGCATCGAGCCAGGCAGCATCTTTAGGATGGTCCTGGAGATAAAACCAGGTGATGATTCCAAAATGACCGCGGGAATTCCTTCCAGAATGAAGACCCAACGCCATCCCGATAGTCCAAGCCAGTTTAGCCGGAGAAATAGGGATGAGACGGGGGCGCCCAAAATGATCGAAACGGGAAGTCCAACGATGAAACCGGACATGGCGCGTGCACGGTCGCGGCCAACGAACCAGTGGGTAATATAAACAACGATGCCGGGATAGAAACCAGCTTCCGCCAGACCCAGGACAAAACGAGCTGCATAAAAATGAAGTGGGGTTCTGATGAAACCCAGCAGCGTCGCGCAAAGCCCCCAGCTAACCAGGATGCGTGCGATCCATTTTCGGGCGCTCCAGCGCTCGCAGATCAGGGCGCCGGGAATTTCCAGGAACACGTAACCGATAAAGAAAATGCCGGCGCCGAAGCCGAACACGGCCTCCGAAAAGCCGAGTTCCTTGACCATATTCAGTTTTGCGAAGGCAATGTTCGCGCGGTCGAGATAGCATATGATGTAAAGAACGAATGCAAA
>JASHSC010000037.1 GCA_030036915.1 Terriglobia bacterium | reverse complement strand
TGCCACTCGGGGGGGCGACTTACTTGATTCAGCCGGGATAGCGCGCTGGCACAAAAAGAGGCCGCGGCTTCTCACCCAGCGCCTTTTGCCCTCTCCGCGCATGTCCGATACATTCGTTGCAGTCGATGGCGTTCACTGGACGCCGCGTGGTGGCCCTGCAACCTCGGGTGAGTCAAATAAACCGGACCGCTTTTGGGACATTACCCAATTATTGATAGATTCCGCCCGCTTGAGATGGCAGAGAGGTTATCCGCCCGGTTTCGATATTTCCAGCATCTTCGGAACCCATGATGTTGCAGAAAACAAAGACGTTAACTGAAATTTTTGGCCTAGCCTTTACCGTGTATCTAATTGAAAATAAGCAAGTTGTAAAAATAGAGGTGGCGCGCAGGGAAATCAAAAAATGAAGGTTGAACCTGCGATGTTAATGAAAGCAAAGGCTGAAATTTTCGGTTCTTGGTTGAACCTGCGATGTTGATGATTGCCAAAGAGTTAGACCCTGAAACCTGTGATGTTCATGAAAAAACAAGTGGTTGCCATGAGTACGCAGCTCCGAGGAGCAGGCGGGAGATTACAGTAAGAGGCTACGATGTCCGGGTGCCTCCTTGGGCAAAATCCCGGAACGCTCTTTGGGGGATACGGACTCCTGGAAGGGCGGGGCGTCAATGGTTGAGGAAAAATTCGACGCTCCCTAACATTTTCCGTTGACCTGCCCCCGCGATTCATGGATAATCATCTGTACCGATTCCTTCCGTACGTCAGTCCAATTCGGTACAGCTCCAAACTGGAAAACGCTGCGACGAGCCAAGCTCGCGTAGACCGCAAACCATGTCGACTGGCCGGAATATAAATCCGAGCACACAATTTATGGAGGCGTATGGGTGCCAAATTTATTTTTGTCACCGGTGGCGTGGTGAGTTCATTAGGGAAGGGACTCGCTTCGGCTTCGGTGGGCGCGCTACTTGAGGCTCGCGGGCTGAAGGTTTCGCTGCTGAAGTTTGATCCGTACCTGAACGTCGATCCCGGCACCATGAGCCCGTTTCAGCACGGCGAAGTCTTCGTGACCGACGACGGCGCGGAGACCGATCTCGACCTGGGCCACTACGAGCGCTTCACGCGCGTCCGTATGCTGCGCGACAACAACTGCACCGCCGGGCGCATCTACGAAACCATCATCAGCAAGGAGCGGCGCGGCGATTATCTGGGCAAAACCGTGCAGGTGATTCCGCACGTCACCGACGAAATCAAGGCGGCCATTCGCAAAGTCTCAAATGACGTGGACGTGGCGATCGTGGAAGTGGGCGGCACGGTGGGCGACATCGAATCGCTGCCGTTTCTGGAAGCCATCCGCCAAATGCGCTTGGAAAGAGGACGCGACAACGTGGTGTTTGTCCACCTCACGCTGGTGCCTTATATGGGCGTCTCCGGCGAGCTGAAGACCAAGCCCACCCAGCACTCCGTGAAGGAATTGCGCGAAATCGGCATCCAGCCGGACATTTTATTGTGCCGCACTGACCACTTCTTGTCGCCCGAGATAAAGGAAAAGATTGCCCTATTTTGCAGCGTGCCCGAGCAGGCGGTGATCACGGCGAAAGACGTGGACAACATTTATGAAGTTCCGCTGGTGCTGGCGCACGAGGGGCTGGACACGCAAATCCAGCGCTGCCTGAAGCTGGAGACGCGCGAGCGGAACCTGCAACCCTGGGAAAACCTGGTGGAAAAAATTCGCCATCCGCTCGACGAGGTCAACATCGGCATCGTGGGAAAGTATGTGGGCTATCAGGATTCCTACAAAAGTCTGCACGAAGCGCTCTTCCACGGCGGAATCGCCAGGAGATTAAAGGTGAACATCTCCTGGGTGGAGTCGGAAGGCTTAGAAGGCGACAATTATGAGGAGCAACTCCGCGGCCTGGACGGAATTCTGGTGCCCGGAGGCTTCGGCCGCCGCGGAATTCTTGGGATGCTCAAGGGAATTGAATACGCGCGCACTCGCAAGGTGCCCTATTTCGGCATCTGCCTGGGGATGCAGTGCGCGGTGATCGAATACGCGCGCAACGTCTGCGGCCTGCAAGGGGCGGACAGCTCGGAATTCGATCCTTCCACCCCGCACCGCGTGATCTATAAGCTGCGCGAACTGCGCGGCGTGGACGACCTGGGCGGGACAATGCGCCTGGGAGCGTGGACGGCGCGCTTGAAGCCCGGCTCACACGCCGAGCGCGCCTACGGAACACTCGAAATCTCCGAGCGCCATCGCCACCGCTACGAATTCAATCGCGAATACGAGGAGACATTGGTGGCGGGCGGCCTGCAATTGTCCGGCATGACGCCCGACGGGACATATGTGGAAATCGTGGAGATTCGCGACCATCCGTGGTTCCTGGGCTGCCAGTTCCATCCGGAGTTCAAATCGCGTCCACTCGAGCCGCACCCGCTGTTTACGGCGTTCATCAGTGCCGCATACGCGCATCGCTTGGAGCGCTTGGGCAAGAAGGATGCAACGTTGCCGGCGAAGGCTCAGGCAGCGGAAGTGCCCTCCGTGGCTGTTGAGAATGAAGTGACCGCGCGGAGAGCCGCAGGTGGGTCGGGTTCCTGACGCGGGGAAATCGTAGGGGCGACCGTTGTGGTTGTCCCCCATGGGCGGGAGCGGCCACGCCCCGTCGCCAGGAGGCTTTGGGCCGCAGGGCGAGGGCCGCCCCGACGGTTCATGGGCTGGAAGTCCGTGCCACCCCGCTACGGCTGCGCGTAATATCCCGTGCGCGTGCGGGCGGTAAGGTGGGGTTTATCGACCTTTACCTGTAGGGTGTGATACTCGTCAGGGTGGTCCGCGACGGGGGCGTTAAAAGTGATGGTGTAAAACGCCTTGCGGTCCGCGAGGCAGCGCGTTAGGGA
>JASHSC010000377.1 GCA_030036915.1 Terriglobia bacterium | reverse complement strand
ACCCAAAAGCATGCCGCTGTGGATGTCAACCAGGAAGCGATGGTGAAAGAGGCGTTTGAGAACAGTGACCTCTTTGCGCGTTACAGCCTGACTGAAAAGGCCATCGCGGAACTGGAAAAAGTTTTAAACGTTTATCCCGACTTGGTAGAGGTTCACCAGCGCATCCTGGAAATTTCCCGGAAGGGCTTTCCGGAGCGCGGCCAGGCAGCGGCGGCACAGCTCGCCCGGATTTACACGGAGCGCGGCGATCAGGAAACGGCCAGCAAATACCAGGCCATCGCGACGGCCAAGGGCGTCATCCCGGAGATTCCCCAGCCCTCGCCGGCCACTCCGAAGGTGGCGCAGCCTGAACCGCCACCCCCCGAGCCCGCCATTGCACAACGGCCGGAGGCGGCGGAGAGCACGGAGTTTACTTTATCCCCTATCGCTTCGGAGGAACCTGTTGCGCCCCCAGCGCCGCCGGAGGCCGTTACGTTCGACCTTGTGCCTCCCGAGGCTCCAGCAGAGCCTCCATTGCCGGCGCCTCCTCCGCCTCGCGCCGACTCTCCTCCCCTGGAGTTGGATCTCTCCGGAGATCTCGAATCCATGGCGGCGATGGGGTTTGGGGCCCCCGCTCCAGCGATTCCGACACCGCCCGCACCAGAGCTGGAAGAAATTCCTGTCGAAGTTGAAGAAATCGCGTCACCACCCCCCATGGTGGAGGAAACCGCCCCGCCCGTCCCAGCGCCACTGGAGGTTCCTGAACCCCCACCTGCGCCGCGCGCGGAGGAGGCCTTGCCGGCTGATCTTGAGGACAGCCGGATCGAAGTTGAGTTTTATCTTGAAAACGGTTTTGTGGATGAAGCCATAAGAACCGTCACGGCACTTGAGGAGAAATTTCCGAATCACTCCCTGGTGGCAGAACTCCGTCAGAAAATAAATGAGCATGCTGCGCAAGCACTGCCTGCGGCATCCCCACCGCCGGCTCCCCAGGCTGCCACGGAGCCTCTGGCGGAGGTCACGGCTGCGGACCCAGCGTCCGCGGCGGAGACACAGGCAGACATTGTTGAAGAAAAAGTTGAGATTGCGCCACCACCTGAGCCTGAGCCCGAACCGGTGGCGAAGGAGCCTGCACCTCAGGAAGTCGCCATTTTTGCCACACCGCCGGAGCTAGAGCCTGTGGTGGAAGCCGAGCCCGCACCCTCGCCTTCTGTTGTGCAACCGGAGCCTCCGGCGCCCATTCCCGAACCTGTCGTAGAGGAACCTGTCGCCGCGGCCGCGGGGGCGGATATGTTGGGCGATTTGGCGGGTGACTTGGCTTCCTCACTGGGCGATTTGACGCCTGACACAGAGGCTTTGCAGCAACCGCCTTCACCGCCCATGGCTGCCGCCCCGCATACCGCGGCGACCTCCCATGGCGCCACGGGTTTGGGTGATTTGCTTTCAGAGATGGAAGAACCCGGCGCCAGTGTCGCCGATAAAGACGATCGCGAGACGCATTACAATCTGGGCGTGGCCTTCCGGGAAATGGGTTTGTTGGATGAAGCCATCGGCGAGTTTCAGAAGGTTGTAAAGGGTGCGGGGAAAGACGAATTCCCCCCCAATTACCTCCAGGCTTGCAGCCTGCTGGCCATCTGTTTTATGGAAAAAAAGATGCCGGCAATTGCCGTCAAATGGTACGCGCGTGCGTTGGAAGCGCCTGGCCTCGAGGAAGAAGCGCTCATGGCGCTGCAATACGACCTGGGCGTGGCCTACGAGCAAGCCGGAGATTCCCGAAATGCCCTGGAGAGATTTACCGAGGTTTACAGTCAGAATATCGACTTCCGCGACGTGGCGGAAAAAATCCGCGAGCTCCAGCAGAAGGCCTGAAAGACTTCCCTCCGGTTGCATCGGGGTTGACCCCTCTCGTCTTGCCTGAGACCGGATTCCCGAATCGATCAAACCATGAATCGTCTGGCAGCCATCGTTTACATCGTATTCTGTTTCGAGCTCGGTGTGATTCTTTTCGTTCTCCCGTGGATTCCGCCCTGGACCAAGAATTACTTTGTGGGTCACTATCCACCCGTGGCCAGCCTCGCCCGCAACTATTTTTTGCGCGGAGCGATTTCCGGTCTCGGTTTGGGAGACGTGTGGCTGGCTTTCTTCGAGTTGTGGCGTTTGCGCCGTGATTTGGGACTTGTCAAGAAGTAGGTGGCAGGTTGCAGGTGGTGTGTGGGGAGATTCCGCCCGCGATCGGATCCGGCCTTCTGCTTTTCCTGTATGCCACCTACAACCTGCCACCTAATTTATATGCCTTCGCATTTCCAGCTTTATTACATCACGGACCGGAAGCAAATCAGGAACCGAAGTCTGGAAAGCTGCATTGCGGACGCTATCGCCGCGGGCGTCGACTGGGTACAGATTCGCGAGAAGGATCTGCCCACGCGCCGCTTGCTTGACCTCGCCGATGAAGCGCTTATGCACGCCCGTGGACAGGGAAAAACTCGCGTGATGGTAAACGATCGGTTGGACGTGGCGATTGCCGCCAAAGCCCACGGCGTGCATCTGGGCAGACGCTCCTTGCCGGCGGATTCGGTTCGAAAACTGGCGCCTCCGGAATTTGTTGTAGGAGTTTCCTGCCACTCGCTCCAGGAAGCGCTTGCGGCGCAAGCGGCAGGGGCGAATTACCTCCTGCTCGGCCCGATATTCGAGACTCCCTCAAAACTTCCCTATGGCCCGCCGCTGGGACTCGCCACGCTCCGCGAAGTCACCCGGCAAATCTCCATTCCGGTATTCGCCCTGGGCGGAATTGCTGTCGATCGCGTTTCCGCCTGCAGGGAAAACGGCGCGATGGGAATCGCCGGCATTCGAATTTTTCAGGATTGTGATTCGCTGGATGAATCAGTGAAAGAGTTGCGGGGGCAGACGAGGTAGGCATTAGATGGAAGGATGTATTTAAGGAAAGACGGCAGACTGCTTGATTCGTAGGACATTCTTCCCCGCCCGCCACCTACAACCGACTACCTAATCCGACCCTTCTCCCATCCAAGCTCCATAGGGCTTTAAAACCTCAACGTTGTCGCAAACGGCTTTAATCGCGGCGGTGATGGGCACGGCGAGAATCAATCCGAATCCTCCCCACAGCCAGGACCAGAACATCATGGAAATGGTTACCGAAAGCGCATTCAGGTTGACGCGCTCACCCACAAATTTTGGCGTGAGAATGTTCACGGCCAGGAAATGCACAACCACCACCGTTATGCCAATGGCGATAAATGGCCCCGTGGTGTCAAATTGCATCAAGGCCACCAGTAAAGGTGGAAGAATTCCGAGCGCCACCCCGATGTAAGGCACCAGGCTGAGAAGCGCTGCCAGCGGGCCCATCAACAAAGCGTACTGAAGATGGATGACCGCGAACACCGGCGTAATGATGCCGGCGGAAATCAGCCCCACAAGCAGGTTCCCCACCACGAATTCCCGCAGCATGCGGGCAATCGCGTCGATGACGTCCTCCGCTTGCTGCCGGTGGTGAATCGGAAAAAGGTTCAGCGACGCCGCCCACAAGTGGTTCTTCGAGGTGAGCATGAAGAAAACCAGCAAAGGAATGAACATCACCGTAACCATGAAGGCGTATACCGATCCGATGCCCCTCAATAAAAACTGCATATAGGGTGATTCCTGCTGCAACCTCACAGTAGGTACGTTCGCTTCCGGATTGGAGGGAATAATCGTCTGCGTGCTCTGTTGAATATTATGGGCCGTCAACTGAATGTGCTGCGTGATGGGCTTCAATTTCTCCACAATTTTGGGCATTTCCTGAATTAAGGCCTCTGCGCGGTCGTAAATGGCATAGATGATCAGGTATGCGGCCGCCAACAGAATCACCACCATGATCAGTGAGGCCAGCCAGCGAGGAATGTGCAACACCTCCATCAACCTCACTCCTGGATCAAGGACCGAAGCAATCAGGATCGAGCACACTAATGTAATGACCACCGAACTGGCGTAATAGATGCAGCCAAAAAGGACGGCGATGGCGATGATTCGGACGCTGGCCGATGCAGATGCCGCGGAATGGTTCTCTGAACTGGTAACGGGCATGTCCGGGGCCTCGGAAGGGATTCTAGCCTGTCGCGAGGGGAATTGCTAGGGATGCGCGTAGACAGAATAACTATAATGGCTATCGGCAATTTTCGCTCGAGCAGCTCACCTTCGTCCGCAGTTCGGGAACCCCCTTTGGATGCCCTTCTTCTGCCGGCGTTCGTATCGCACGTCACGAAGTTTGAGGCGAGAATTGGAAAAGCTCAAGAAACCAGTTGCTCGCGATCCACCGCGGGGCTAGACTTGAAACGTAGCACGCTGTTTTCTTCTCGTGCGCTGGACGTGTTCGGGCCTCTGACGTTTCAAATCCAGGCATGGCAGGAACGAAGGCGGCAGGGACCCCACTCCAGCCCACCTTACCCTGGTATGAGGGAGACGCGGAAATGTCAAAAATAATCCTTTGGGTGCCAGGAGGAGTGTATCTCTTCTCACCTGGCTGGCGGGAGGCTTCTTGGAACTCTCTGTCGTCCGGTGCCCTGACCACTCCCCTAGGTAATGGTACGATGGGAGCAGTGACAATCAGGTTCTGATCTGAAATAGTCCAAAAACCCTGTTGAGTCAGAATCTTTGGCGACCAACGTGCGCTAGACATGTTGACCAGACTTGGCGATTGAGGGGTTTCGCGCAGTGTCGGCGCTTTGCTTAACCCTTGACCCAGCCATAAGTTGCGCTAGAAAAGCGAAGTTTGGCGGGAAGGCGACCCTATAAGTTTAATTGCGTACTTTTACACATGGCATGCGGGATTTCACGCACCCGAGTAATTGAGACCCCGATGCCAGAATTACCATGCGTGCCCAGCAGATTCGACGCGGTGTCAAGATTGTTTTCTTGGGGGCAGGGCTGCACTTGGCAGGCTTGAACATTGCACGCGCCTTACCGCCCACGCAAAACCTTCGGGGCGAAGTGCTCGACCAGAAGAACGTCCCCATTCCCGACACCCTTTGCACCCTCACCAGCAGGGTGCTTCCTTCCGAAGGACTGACGGTTTCAGCAGATCTAAAGGGCAAATTTGAGTTTCCGGGGTTGCAACCGGGCGAGTACTCATTGCTTTGCGCCGCCCCCGGCTTTGAGCCTCTCAAGCGCGATCTGGGACTGAACGGCGCTCTCCTGCCGGAGATCCAAATGATTTTGCCTCCGGAGGTTGTGCTGCACCAAAAGGTTGAAGTCAAGGAACAAGCCCCCACACTTTCCCCGGGGCAGACCCCTCCTTCCGCCAAGTTGGGCGTGGCACAATTGGCTGATCTGCCTCTCGCCGAGCAAAAGTTCAATGCCGCTCTTCCATATTTGCCGGGTGTGGTCCGCACGCCGGATGGCAAAATCAACATCAACGGCCTTCCGGACAATCAGGGTCAATTGCTCGTTAACTCCTCTGAAACCGCGGATCCCGTGACCGGAGATATGACCATCGACGTGCCTGTAGCTGCCATTGAGTCTCTTCAGCTTTACAAGAACAATTACGACGCGCAATATGGCGGCTTCAACGGAGGACTTACCACCATTCAAACCAAGCCGCCAGCCGACCGCTGGGAATTTGAGGCCCAAAACATTCCGCCCAATCCCCGCATCAAGAACGGCACGCTCGTGGGAATCGCCGATTTTAATCCCCGCCTATATATTTCCGGCCCGCTCATTTCCAATCGGTTGGGCTTCACGGAAGCCGCCGGATACGACATGGATAAACAGCCGGTGCGGGGGTTACCTTTCCCCAACAACGAGATTCGCACCCACGATTTCAGTTCCTTCACCGATTTTCATTACATTTTTTCCTCTCATCATTTAGCCACTCTGACGGCCAATGTCTTTCCCCTAAGGCGCCAGTTTGCGGACATCGACTCCCTCATTCCCGTTCCTGCATCCTCCGATTACGGCCAGCATGGCTTCAAAATCACTCTGACCGATAACTTCATCACTCCGGGCGGAGGCATGTTCACCACGGCCGTGGACGGGATGCAGTTCTATAGTTGGGGACATGGGGAGGGCGCTGCCGACATGCTGGTAACTCCCAACGGCTGGGGCGGAAACTTCTTCAATAGCTTCCAGCGCGACGGCAATGAGGAAAAGGTATCTGAAACCTACAAGCTCCCTCGCCTGAAAAAGTGGGGCAACAGTGAATGGACCGTGGGAGTAAGCTTCCTGAACCGCTCTTATGGAGGCGTCACCCAGTCGCGCACCGTGAGCATTCTGGGCCCGGAGGGCAATACGGTTGAGCAGGTCAATTTCCTGGGTCAGGGCCTTTTGGGAACGAGGGACTTCGGCGGGTCTCTCTTTGTATCGGACCACTGGGTGCCCCTCAAGCGGGTTTCATTCGACTTCGGTGTAAGATACTCCGGTGAAACCCTGGGCTCCGGCGCGAATTTGGCTCCCCGCCTGGGCATCGCCTTCGCGCCCGGCAAGAACGGCAAAACCGTTCTTCGCGCCGGCGTGGGCCGTTTCTTTGCTCACACACCCCTGCTGGCAGGCGATTTCTTCAATAATCCCGCCCGCCAGGTGAGCTCGTTCGATGATTTGGGCAACCTCCTGGGGCCGCCGATTACTTACGTGAACGCTTACGGCGACATTAATCCCCAGGGGCAGTTGGTGGCCTCCACAAAATTTCCCGGCATTGTGCCCTATAATTGGACTTGGAGCGTGGAAGCGGACCACGAGCTGAACCCCCGCGTAATGCTGCGCCTGAGTTTCCTCTCCAGCCGCGCCTACGATCAATACATCATCAACCCCGTTACGGATCTCGCCACGGGTCCCGCCATGTTGCTTACTCCCCATGGCGCTTCCCTCTACAACGAGTTCGAATCCACTGTCCACTTCCGCATCAACCGATTCACCGAGTGGAACGCCTCCTACGTCTTCAGCCAGGCGCGCGGCGATTTAAATACCCTCACGCAGTTGTTTGTGCCTTTTCAACAGCCGGTGATTCTTCCCGACACGTACGCCAATCTGGGCTCAGATATTCCCAACCGAGTCCTAACCTGGGGCCGGTTCAAGACCCATATCTGGGGAATTGAAGCCGGTCCCGTGGTCGATCTCCATTCAGGATTTCCCTATGCCCCGGTTACTATGATGCAGGAGTATGTGGGCACACCGAACACCGAGCGTTATCCGCAATTCGCCTCTCTCGACTTGAAACTGAGCAAGGAATTCCGCCTTCCCTTTCCCCTCGTCAGAAAGCACATGATGCGCGGCTCCCTGACTATTTTCAATTTGACCGACCACGCCAACCCACGCGACGTTTTCACCAATATCTCTTCTCCGAATTTCGGCCACTTTGTGGGGAACCAACACCGCCTCTTCGACGGCACGCTGGACATCCTCTACTAATCAGCAAACAAGAGTCCGCCTTAGCAGGGCGCAGGGGGAAGTGTGGAGAACGGAATTGCCGTGCTCTTAAAGGGTCAGTCCGGATTTGACTTCCCGACCGATTTCTCAGCTCTTTGCTACTTCAGGGATTGCACGCAAAAAAACAGAATGCCCCCTACAGCAGCAAGGGCCACAATAAACATGCCGACCTTGTACAGAAATACCTTGCGGTCTGCGGGTTCGGCAGTATGCTCGTTAAGCATTTCGAACATGGCGACCTCCTTTATCGCGCCCACTACCTCGGGCATGGAGGCTGATGATCGGGGTGTTGAACCAGGCCGCAGGACGGGCCGTTTGGAGAAGGTGGGAGGTTGGCAAGGCCCACGGTGCAGGTTGGAATGCCCCCATTCCTTCCGGTCAATCGAGCGGCGAAACTGCTTCCGTACCTGGTTCCACTCTAGTCCAAAGTTTGGGAAAGTCAAGCGGCCTAAGAATCATTCCGCCCGCCAAGGCTCCTCGGCCGTCCAGGGGCTTGAGCGTAAATCATCGCCAAAGGTGCGCACCATTGAATAATTTTTCTTGACAAAAATTTGTAAGCCTACTACATATGGTGGTAATGCAGTGCGCGACCACAAATAGTGGCTTCACACGCAGACTCCGACAACTTCAGCAAAGGAGGGGATCAATGGCAGCGAAGAAGGCCAAGAAAAAGAAGAGATAAGCTCTCAAGAATTTTGACTTTCCTCCTTTCCCCAGGCCCGCTCCCCCAAGCGGGCCTTTTTTGTTCTCGACTCGCGGCCGAGCTGCAACCGAAAGAAGAGCACTTGCCGCAGACCTTCCTGCCCCTCACTTTAGCCTGATAGTCATTTGGCCTGCGAATAATACTGCCTAAGGCCGAAGACCAACGAGCTGAACGGCATGCCGAGCGCTGCATAGACTGCCTCGGCCTCCGGCGCGGCATTGTCGGCCAGAATTTCAATAGCGGCGTTGGAATAGCCCACTGGAATCACACCGGCTTGCTGCATCCGCAAGATTCCCATCTCAACCTGAGTCTGGCTAAAGCCGCCGGACGCATCGATGACGGCATAACTCTGGAACCCGTCGGCAAGCGCCGCCATAGCTGGAAAGGCGAGACAAACGTCGGTGGAAATGCCCGTCACGATGAGCTTCTTGCGCCCCGTCGCCTTCACGGCACCAACGACGCGCCTTTCGTCCCACGCGTTAACAGTGGTGCGTTCGATGACCGGCACGCCGCGCAGAACCTCGGCGAGCTCGGGGATAAGGGGTCCCCACAATTTCTCCGTGGTCGTGGTCACGACGATGGGCAGTTTGAGCGCGAGCATCGCTCGTGTCAGGCCAACGATGTTGTGCTTAAGTTGAAGCGTATCGATGTCGCGAACGCCGGTATACAAACCGACCTGGTGATCCACCAGGAGCAGTAAGGCGTTGTTGCGCGTCAGGCGTTCGGTGTGTTGAGTGGTACCATCCATCATAAAAATCCTCCTCTGTCATGTGCGCCTTTCCTGCGGCGCCTCTTATGAAACTCACAGGATGATAGATGTCTTAGGTGGCCCGAGGGTATCCTTACTGAAGCAAAGCAGGATTGCAGGAATGCAAAACGATTGCGAGAGGTTTTCGGAGGACCTTACTCGCGTGCGATAGCGAAACCGCTTAGCGTAGGATCGGTAAAACAATCTCTCGCCTTCGCACCTCGTAGGCGCGGATCCAGGTTGGTTCCGATGTATTTTTGGATGAAACCCAAAAAGACCTTAACCTTAGGCGTCAAGCGAGAGCTGTCGGAGTACAGAGCGCAAGGCACGACCGGCTTTGGCTTCCATCCAGGCAGGATGGGCACAAGCCGCTTAGCAATTAAGGGATCGAGAGCAATATACAGGGGCAAAATTGCAATCCCGGCGTCATCCAGTACGAGTTGACGATGCACAAGGGGGTCGTGCGTCACAACTCGGGGCGCGATATCGGGCGTAACTTTCGTTCCTGCCTTGGAGAGCGTCCATCTGCCGGAACCAATACAACAATGCGAAGTAAGGTCTGCTGGTTCAGCAGGCGTCCCGGCATTTTGTATGTATTTACGGCTTGCGAATAGACCGCGGACGATACCCGGGTAGGAGCGCACGCGGCGCGCCGAATCTTTGGGAGCGCGAACCTTGAAGAAAACATCGATATCTTCCCTAGGTTCCTGGTCGAAGCGGGATGAATACGTTTCCAGCTCGACTCTCAGGTCAGGGAAGGCCTTCATGAATTTGCTCAACAAGGGCGCGATCAAGTCGCGGGCCATCGTGATGGGGCAAGCGATGCGCAGGAGACCGGAAGGGCTGGCACGATGTTTATCGAGCAGTTCGCGCCCCTCGCGCAAGTGCCGCAGCGCTCTTTTGCAAGCTTGGAGATATTCCTTACCGGCGTCAGTCAACGCAAGCCCTCGCGGACTCCGGCGAACCAGCAATAAATCCAGATGCTTTTCGAGGCGGGTTAGCGACCTGCTGATCGTCGAAACCGGGAGCTGGAGATTGGCGGCCGTCGCGCTGAACGTTCCCGCTTCTGCAACTGCAACGAATATGCGGATGTCATCAAGATTCGTCGTTTTGCGCATGACTTGATCCCTTGAACCCCGGCACCGATCATTTTATCGCCGACAATTTAAACAAAGTAGCTGATAGCACACTGGGTGTGTTGACGGATTCTGGTAAGTAAGGCATATTTGTAATCATTCTAGGACTTGGAATAGAGTTAATCTGGCTGGATCTTAGATCATTCGGCTTTATCGTCCCACTGAATCTGCAGCAACGGCCCTAACCCTGGTAGTCAACGAAAGCGCGGTTGATGCTTATAGGAACTCCGTAGTTGGGTCCCCAAATTCTTGAACTTTGGGCTGACCTCTGACTGCTGATGTAGTGCAAATCGGCTGGACTCTCAATTGAGAGCGCCAACCAGCGGCGCCCAGGAGTCTCGGGTGCGCTGCTCCGTCTCACTCATTGCGTCGGGTCTGAATAACTAAGGAGGAACCTTATGAGGCTGTTCATTCCACGTACAGGAGTGTTTTGCACCTTCATCCGGCCGCAGTCGCGAACTCGATTTGTGCGAGTGTCGCTGGCGGTCATGGCGCTGTTCACGGCGAGCCTTACGCAGGCTCTGCTATTTGGCCAATCGTACTATGGAGGAATTCGTGGGATCATCCGCGACCCTGCTGGAGCTATAGTACCTAATGCCAACGTTTCGCTCATCGACGAAGCCACGAATCTTACCCGAACCACCACATCCGGTTCAGACGGGGAATATGTCTTCAGCGAGGTGGTTCCCGCCACGTACAGGGTGGTGATTGAGATGCAAGGGTTCAAGAAACTGGAACGTGAACACGTCATCGTCACCACGCAAGGACAAGTGAATCTCGACCTCAAATTGGAACTCGGCCAGGTTTCCCAAACCGTTCAAGTCACCTCACAGGTTCCCTTGATTGAAACCGGCAACGGCTCGATGGGCTAGGTTCTCAACACTCAGCAAATTTCCGAACTTCCCGACTTTGGACGCAATGTGTATACCTTCGCCAAAGTAACGGAAAACGTGGTTGCGGCAGGCCACGCCACGAGTTCCGGAATGCAGACGCAAAGCGCCGTCGCGCTGACCAGCGTTGCGGGCGGAATGCTTTGGCAGAACGCCTACGTGGTGGACGGGGTCAACATTACCTCCTGGTTCGGAGAAGTGGATATGATCCCTTCTCTGGAGGCCGTGGAAGAGATGAAGCTCCAGGTCACTACATACGACGCGGAGATGGGACTGGAGGGTGGCGGCGTTTACAACACCACGTTGAAATCCGGTACGAACCAGTTCCACGGCACCGCGTATGGGCATATTCGCCGGACTGGCTGGGACGCCAACCAGTTCTTCAATAACGCCCATCCCGGCGGCGCCATTCCGCTGAGCCCGATTCCGGACGACACCCTGGCCTTCAGCGCGGGTGGCCCGGTTTACATTCCCCACCTTTACAACGGAAGGAACAGAACCTTCTTTTTCATTTCCGGTGAAGGCTACGACGATTCGACCGCGTATTCGACCACGTATTATCTGCCCACTGCTGCCGAGCACCAGGGCAACTTTACCCAAACCATGATAAAGACCTCGAGTGGACTGGTTCCGGCCGCAATTTACGATCCTACAACCACCGTGCAGACCGGGAACACCTACACTCGGACGTCATTTGCAACGGAGTACGGCTCCATGGTTATCCCCTCGACTGTCATGAACGCCGTGGGGAAGAATATCGCGAGCGACTATCCGGTGCCCAATGCAACCCCCGCTTATTACGGCCAATCGGATTACACTAGCGCTGGTTCGGCGGTGTCATTTGCCCGGCAGGGAATCGCAAAGTTGGATGAGCAGTTATTTCCGTGGTGGCGCGCCAGCTTCAGCGAGATGCGGCAGCGAACCACGGCGCCGGGAGATAACTACTGGGGCACCGTAGCTTCACCCGAGCAGTGGCGGCTGAACCGCACCTCCAATTGCACGGCCATCAACAACCTCTTCACCATCAACCCCACCACGGTAGTGGCTGTCCGCTATGGCTTCAATCGCTTCCCCAATTGGTTCTATACCACCAGCGAGATCGCCGGGTTTAACCCCAGTTCGCTCGGCTTCCCCACGAGTTACACCAGCCAGATGATGGGGCATAAGTTCCCTCTCATCACGGTGAACAGCCTGATTGGTGGCGATTCGCTCTCAAACAGCAATGGGTCGCTGGAAAATTACGTCAACAACGTCGTTGCCGCGACCATCTCCCACACCCAAGGCCGTCACAGCCTCAAGGCTGGATTTGATTATCGGCGAATGTTGGTGGTGGGATACGGCTATGGCGATGAGTCGGGCAGTTTCACTTTTAATGGAGTGTTCACGCAGTCCAGTCCCACCTCTCCGGCCGCAGGTTCAGGGGTTGACTTCGCGGACCTGTTGCTCGGTTATCCGGCATCCGGAACGAATGGCATCTATGACAAATTGACGGACTACACCCACTACTATGCCATCTACGGCCAAGACGACTGGCGCGTTAGCAACAAACTGACCATCAATGTGGGACTCCGCTGGGATCGCGAACTCGGCATTCAGGAAATTCAGAATCGTCTATATGTGAACTTCAATCAGAACGAAATCAATCCCCTAGCGTCAAATGTTCCCACGCTCAATCCCGCGCCGCGCGGCGTGCTGGTGTTTGCCGGCCAGGGGACAGCCCCCACCTTTGTGGGTGATCCCCAAATGAACAAATTCGCTCCGCGGTTCGGTGCAGCCTATCAGATCGACCACAAGACAGTTATTCGCGGCGGGTTCGGCGTAATGTGGGCTCCCCAGTCGACGCCCGGTTCACCTCTTGCGCCGGCCGGCTATGCGTCGGAAACCCCCTACATCGCATCATTGAACAACAATGCCACGCCCGCGAATTCCCTCAGCAATCCCTTCCCCAACGGGCTCATCCAGCCGCTCGGATTATCGCAGGGAGCGCTGACGGGAATTGGCCAATCGGTCTCGGTTTGGAATCCCACCTCCCGTTCGCCCAAAATCCAGCAGTACTCGGTCGAACTCCAGCGTGAACTGCCGGCTGGCGTCGCATTCTCCGTCGGCTATCTGGGCACTCGCGGGACGCACCTTACCGGTACTGATGCGGATTTGGGGCTGAATATCAACGCGCTCAATCCGGCCTACTTCTCCATGGGTGCTGCCGCTCTTAACGCGCAGGTTGCAAACCCCTTCTACAACAACGGCGGTGTGGGCGTTATCGGCACTGCGACGATACCGGCATACCAACTGCTGCTTCCATTCCCCACCTTTGGCCAAGTCACATTCTCCGACGTTGACCTGAATCACTCACACTACGATTCCCTGGTCGTGAAGGCCCAGAAGCGCCTCACCCAGGGCATCACCTTTGCTTCTACTCTCACCTGGGCGCGGAGCTACGACCTTGCGAGCGTGGGCAACGTGGAAATGTCCGGACCCACTGGGGTGCAGAATCCCTTTAATGTGGGAGCGGAATACGCCCTGTCCAACTGGCAGCCACCCATTGTGCTCAGCAACATGTTCACTTACCAGCTTCCGGTCGGCAAAGGCAGGCGCTTTGTGAACAATAACGCGGTGCTGGATTACTTGATCGGCGGTTGGCAGCTCAACGGAGTGAATGCCAACCGAAGCGGCTTCCCCATCGCCATCGCGCAATCGCCAAACCTCAACTCCGCCTTTGGGTACGCCGGGCAGCGGCCCAATGCCACCGGGGTCTCCCCCATCACCAGCGGTTCGCTCGAGTCCAGA
>JASHSC010000376.1 GCA_030036915.1 Terriglobia bacterium | reverse complement strand
CCTGCCGGCGCGCGACCGCTACAAGATCTTCATCATCGATGAAGCGCACATGCTGACCACGGAAGCCTTCAACGCTCTGCTGAAGACCTTGGAGGAGCCGCCGCCGCGCTCGCTCTTCATCATGGCCACCACAGAAGCGCACAAACTGCCCTCCACCACCCAATCGCGCTGCCAGCATTTTGCCTTTCGCCTGCTGGATTATTCGGAAATCTACGATCGTTTGCGCGCGGTGCTTGCCGAAGAGAAGGTGGAAGCTGACGAAGGCGCCATTTCGACGCTCGCTCAGGCCGCGGAAGGCAGCGTGCGCGATGCCCTCTCGCTGCTTGACCAGGTGATCGCCGCGTGCGGAGGTCGTTTGGATGAAAAGCGCGTGCGCCAGGTGCTGGGGGTGGTGCCCACGGAATTGCTGGCGGGCATGATGAAGGCCGTCGACGCCGCGGACTCCCGCCGCGTTTTGGAAATGGCGGGACAACTGGCGGCCGAGGGGTACGAGCTGGCGCATTTCTGCGGCGAGCTCACGCGCTTCGTCCGCGACCTGATGATCGGGCGGAGCTGCGGCGCGGAGACCTTGCTGCTTCAGGTGCCGGGCGAGCAGCGAAAACAGATCGCGGAACTCGCGGCGCGCTTCAGCGAAGAAGATCTTTCGCGATTCTTCAACGTCCTGCTGCGCGCGGAAAGCGAAATGCGCTACACGCTCGCGCCGCGTTTCCATTTGGAACTCGCTCTTGTCAAAATGGTGCACGCACGCCGGCTGGCATCGCTCGAAACATTTCTGAGCGGATTGGGCGGCGCGGGGATATCCACGACCGATGCTTCCTCCCAGCGTACAAACCCCGTTTCACCAGCGCCCCCGGCGCCGCGGCAGATTCGGTCTGAGAATTTCGAAAGGCCGGTTGCGAACAGGGAGCTGGAAGCCAGAAGGCTTGAGCCGGAAGGGCCGCGCGCCGGGGGCGTGCAGTCTCCCGCGGCCAGGGGGGCGGCCACCGCGGCTCCGGCGCCCGCAAGCAGCGACCCGCGATGGTCCGAGATCAAGGGCAAGGTTTACGCGAAATCAAATTTTCTGGGGAGCTGCCTGGAGCACGTAGCGCGCTGCCAGATTGCCGAAGGTGAAGTCAACTTGGAATTTGCGCAAAAAGACTCTTTTTTTGCGGAAATGGTGAAGAGCCGCGAGCAACAGGCCACACTGCGCGCCGCATCCGAGGAAGTGTTGGGCCAGCCCGTGAAGATTTATGTTAGACTTGGAGAGCAGGAAACGGGGACGCGCGCAGAGCGGCCCAACGCGCGCGAGCGCGCCGAACGCGACCAGACGGTGGAAGCTTTTCGCAGGAAATTTGACGGCACACTTTTGGACGTGAAGGACCTCAGTCGGGAGTGAGCGATGAAAAACCTGCAACAAGTGCAACAGATCCTGAAGCAAGTTCAGCAATTCCAGGAACAACTGCAGAAGCAACTCGAGGAGCTGCTGGTGGAGGCCACGGCCGGCGGGGGAATGGTTTCCGTCAAAATGAATGGCCAGAAGCAGCTCACCGATGTGCACATCGACCCGGAGGTTTTTGCGTCGCAGGATCTCGAAATGTTGCAGGACCTGCTCCTGGTGGCCTTCAACGAGGCGTCGCGAAAGGTCGACGAGCAGATGTCCAGCCAAATGGGCAGCCTGGCGGGCGGGCTGAATTTGCCGGGACTGACGTGACAGAAACTGGAAATCGGAAACTGGAAACTGGCCGGCAACCTCATAAACGCTCCTGATATCCTGAGTAGTGCGACAGTTCCTTATATGGACCTTCAAGAACGCAGGTTTTCTCCCTTTAAATTATTTACAAGCAGGCCAGCTCGGGCGCGGAGCCAAGGAGGCTGCGAATTCTGGATTGCAAATTCCGGATTTCCCGTTTTCCAGTTTCTAGTTTCCAATTTCCAATTTCCAGTTTCCAATATCAAGCATGAAGGACTACGCTGAGCCGTTGGCTCGCCTGATCGATGAGTTGAAGCGCCTGCCGGGCATCGGGCAGAAATCCGCGCAGCGCATCGCGTTTCACCTGGAGCGCGCTTCGCGTGGGGACGTGGCACGCCTGGCGACCACCATCCTCGACGCCAAGGACAAAATCCGCCTGTGCAGCGTGTGCAACAACCTCACGGAACTCGATCCCTGCGAATACTGTACGGATTCCAAGCGCGACGGCGAAGTGATTTGCGTCGTCGAGACCCCGTACAACGTCATCGCCGTTGAGAAGACACGCGAGTTTCACGGGCAATACCACGTTCTGCATGGAGCGCTTTCACCGCTGCAAGGCATGGGACCGGACCAATTGAAGCTGAAAAATCTGCTTGAACGCCTGAAGGGCGGCAAGGTGAAAGAACTGATTCTCGCCACCAGCCCTACCGTGGAGGGTGAAGCCACGGCCGTATATATTTCCCGGCTCATCAAACCCCTGGGAGTGAAAGTGAGCCGCATCGCCATGGGAATCCCCGTGGGCTCGGAACTCGAGTACGCGGACGAAGTGACTATGCTCAAAGCGCTGGAAGGCCGCCGCGAGATGTAATTTCTAATAACGCCCACGGCGTGTTGTAGCGGCGCTCTGCGAGCGCCGACGGCGGTCGCAGAGCGCCGCTACAGCCAAAGCGAGTGCAGGTAACCTTCTCCCTCCGCTATAATCTAATTGCTGGGTTACAATTCGTTTCGCCGTCAAGATCAGAAACCCGCATCCGAAGGTATTCGAGTGCTGGCACGCTTCCGACCCGTTTGGCCGTATCTCCGCCGCTACAAGGGGCGCTT
>JASHSC010000375.1 GCA_030036915.1 Terriglobia bacterium | reverse complement strand
CGAAAAAAAAGGTCCTTCCTTTACCATTATAGATGTGGGGAATGATGATGGGGCCGCCCAACGCTCCACCAAACTGGTTCATTTCGAAGCGCGGTTTCGTCTTGCCCGCTTGATTACTGAAGAAGTCACTCGCATTCAGGGAGCGATTTCGTAAGAACTCAAACAAGGTACCGTGCAGATCATTGGTCCCTGACTTGGTAATCACATTCACTACACCGCCCCCAAATCGCCCATACGTGGCGGGAAGGTCGTTCCCTTGAACCCTAAATTCCTGGGTGTCGTCAACGTCGGGAATGACGGTCATTTGGCTGAAGTATCCCGCTGAGCTGGGAACACCATCAATGAGATATTCGTTGCTTGACATCCGCCCGCCGTTTATTTGGAGCGTGGCGTCAAATGTTGTATTGACTGGAACATCGCCGAATTGGCCGTAGGCAGCGGCATTAAACACTACGCCCGGCGTAAGTTGGACCAGACGGAAGGAACTCCTCCCGTTCAGGGGTAGATCATCAATCGACCGGGTCGTCATAATCTGTCCGACCGAGGAGGTTTGGCTCTCTAAGAGGGGCGCCGCCGATACTACATTCACGCTTTGAGTAACAGCTCCCACTTCCATGGTGATGTCCACTCTTGCGACCTGAGCTACATCCAAAGCAATCCCCTGCCGAACGGCTTCCTTGAAGCCCTGGCTCGCGACTTTAATTTGGTAATCTCGGGCGGGTGGCAGCAGCGGGACGACGTATTCGCCCTGGCCATCGGACACCACGGATCTTGCAATCCCAATGGATGCATTAGTCACCGTGACTGTCGCGCCCGGGACAACCGCGCCACTCGCATCTACGATCCTGCCCGTGAGTTCAGCAGTCTGCTGCTGGCCAAGAGCAAGCGCGGAAAAAAATACGAAAAACAACACCAATGTGAACAAGCGCGTCCATTGAGTTTTCATGGAAGAAACTCCCTCCTCTGGCGGTATGACCGATTCGCATGTGACTTAGACGACCGACGCTTAAAGGAGTCAGAGCCAACCGAACCAGTTGGCGGAAAGGGAACAGGACTGATCATTTCAGGTCGACGCATTGGCGCGGCGCCGTTTGTCCGTTAACGTACACGGAGAAAAGACTCTACAGCCCGATAGAATGTGTGTCAAGGGAAATCTTCATGCCCTTAACATCTTTCCTGGTATCGCCGTCTTTGATCGGCTTATAGGGGCGGGGCCCCCGTTTATGTCTCTAGGTGCATCGTCCGGGTCTCGCGGAAAACCTGAAGAATCGAGCGCATCGCGACATGAGGCGTCAAGTTATAGCTGGAGGGTAGAGGCCGCCCATTCGCGATATGGTCAACGGCCAGACGCGTGGAGACTTGGCCTTGTGTGTAAGGCCGCTGGTGAATTGAAGCAAGAATCGTTCCCATCTCAAAATACGGAATCATCTCCTTGAACAGATCGGTAGTGACCAGCTTGATTTTTCCGTCCAAACCGAGCGCGCCGATGGCCCGACACACAGGAAGGCAATTCGCCGTGCTGACATACAGGCCGGCAAGCGAGGGCTGCCTCTGGAGGAGGGCATAAACTTTCAGGAAGGTTTCGTCCTTGTCATCATGCCCTTCGACAACCTCCAGCACTCGTCCGCAGGGGGAGAATTGCGGGAACTTTTCAGAGAACGCCTGAACCTTTTTTCGATGATCTTCGGTAGCTGACGAACCGGTGATGATGGCCACGGCGGCTCGCGGCGCCAGGAACTTGCTCATCAATTCCGCGGCCAGATGACCGCTGGCAATTTGGTTGGCGCAGACCACGGAGGACCGGGTCGAGCCCGGGACGTCAGAGCTCACACAAATCACCCGGATATTTTGCAGTTCCGCTTTGTTGATAAGTGGTGCGAGCCTTTGAGGATCACCCGGACAAACGACGATCACTTGGGGATGGGTGCGCAGCAACTCCTGAAACTTTTCGAGTTCGCCTACCCCTAACCGTTCGAAGGGGCGGTAAATGACCTGCACTCCCAATGGTTGGTAGCGGCGGGCCTCCGCCATAACTCCTTCGCGAACCTCATCAAAATAATAATGGACCTCACGGGGAATACAAAGGCCAACCTTGATCACGGGCCTGCCGACTACCAACGCCCGTGCCGCCAGATTAGGCCGGTAGCCATGTTCCTGCGCAATCCTCAGAATGCGCTGGCGAGTCCCTTCATTGATCTCGGAGCGGCCGTGGAGGGCGCGGTCCACCGTGCCGATGGAAACGTTGGCCAGCCGGGCGATCTCCGGAATCCCAATCCTTTTCATGCCCGCCGTCGAAATCCCGCGCGAGGAAACGGACGGCACGTGACTCGCGAAGGCCTCTCCGCAGTCACTCATGCCTCTCCAGTGCTTGCCCGGTTATATCACGAACCACGAAAAAAGGGATAGCGAGAGGTATCAATTTAAAGATTATAAGTATTTGGCTGTACCTCGCCAAAACTGCATCTGCCTGAGAATAATGCACTTCGACTCGATGCCCTCCGATATTCATTTGTATGTTCAGGCTCCTCTCTTGGATCTTTTGTTTGTTTGCCTTGCGAGCATCAAGGATTTCGCTTTGGAGGATCTGGCCCTTCGGCAGCAACCAGGTGTGATGATAAGAAAATGCCCCAGACCCCGACTGCGAAGGGGCCGCCCCTTGTTTTGGGTCTTCCTCTCTCGAACTTGGTCGAATTGGCGGAAGCCATTGCTTCTCGTGAGACAGGAAACTGTTATGGGCTGGCATCGGCAAGGATTCCGCCTATTCTGGTCGTGGATTTCGAGACGAAAACGATCTGGTCGGCCGGAATTGAATCGCGAACTTAGGGATTTGGTGCGCAAGATGGCCGGAGCGGTTCAACCACCCGAACTAGGTACTGTGGTGGACCTTCCCGAAGTAGAAGGTCTCCATAATTGATACAAGCAGCGAGCCGCTTAACCATTTCTTCAAGTTCAACCAGCATTCCATAGTTTGGTCAGCAGGCCCGCTCACAGGGAGATTTCTAAACACTAGCTAAATAATTCTCATTTTTGCTTCGACAGGTCCGCAACATCAGGTTTGATCCGGACGAGATGGAACACAGAAGAGCACCAACTAGGAAGTATGTTCCCCCTGATTTGGTTCTGGCAAACCACCGGCGACCGGGCCACTCAACATGGTCATTGACAGTCGCGGTCCGCAGATTCGCTACACTTCGGCGATGGAAAGTGCAACCGGGAAATACCTTAGCGCCTCCTCAACAGCGAGCGCCCGGTGATCTTCTGCTTGTTTGCTTTGCAACATATGTGAGGTAAATACGCTGCGCCATGAAAACGGGGGGTCCGCGGGCAATTTCAGATATGTTCTTTTCCAGAACGCACTGGTCTCACCTGACCCATTTGGCAGGTCCACGACCCAGCGGGGAATTACCACGAGTGCCTGTTGCTTGCCCATGCGTCGCAAATAGGAGATAACGTGAAGTTCCCGTTCCCCCACCACTTCCAAAGGAACGAATTCGCCCTCGCGGAACAATGCGGCGTTCTCTCGGCGACAGCCGAGTGCACGCCAAATCAGGAAAAGTTTGAGGCATCCGTCTCGCCAGTTCGAAAGCAACTCTCCCGCCAGCTCGGCGATACCTTGTTTCGCTGCCGCAATCAACTCATCGAGAGCATGAATCCGCGTGCGGTAATCAACAGGAGTCCGATTATCGGGATCGACCAAATGGAACTCGCAGACTTCCGTCCCTTGATAAAAATCCGGCACGCCCGGGCAGGTGTTCTTTAACAGAGTCTGGCCAAGGCTGTTGACCATTTCAGCATACCTAATCCTCTCCTGCAGACGAGTGACACTGTTCATGAACACTTTGCTAAACTGCGGGGACAGGATTCGCCGAAGGAATCTCGTCGTGGCTCTTTCGTAATCGACATTCGGTTCCATCCACCGCGTATTGACCATCGCCTCTCGGATTGACTTGATGATGTAAGCCTGAAGTCGTTCGGAGACGAAGGGCAATTCCGATTCGTATGCAGGCCATAGACCGACGATCGTCTGGTAAATCAGATACTCTTCATTCGAGTCGGGCACCTTGCGGCCATCCACCGTTTCCTTGTGCAGCTCATTCAGCGCAGCCCACTCGCGAATTTCCTTGGAGTAGATATCCGGGATCTCGGACAGAGCGTTCAGCCGCGCGCGCACGCCCTCGCTGCGCTTGGTATCGTGGGTTGACGCTGCGTTGAGGGTGTTTGGCCAGCGCTTCTGCCGCTGCCTGATGAATTCGAAAAACGTTTCGCGCGAGGCAATTTTCGAGGGCTCGGGATTGCCTCCCACCTCGTTTAATGACTGGAGAGGGTAGTAAGAATAGAGCGCAGTGTCCTCCACCCCTTTCGCCGTAATGGAGCCCGTAAACTGTTGCCACCGCATCACGAAGGCCAGCCGCTCCTCGCGCTGACTGGCGTCGACATGGGCCGGGTTCGCCAGGGTAAGGACGTCACGCACGAAATCGTAGCATTCAGCCCCTAATCGCGGCCCACGCCGGCGCGCTTCGGCGATAGCGTGTTCGATCGATTCTTTGGCGCGCGAGGGCGCATCGAGATTGCGAATATAGGTCCGGTAGACGGGCAAACAGGCGGTGGCCTCAATCAACGCGTCCATCAACTCGCGTCTTAGCAGGTTTCGGGCGTAGCGGTCCCGAGCGGCAAGGTAAGCGATCTCGCGTCCGAGCCATCGCATTTCAACGCGCAGCAGCGTCGCCATGATGAGCTTTTTTTTCATACACCACTTCGGTGTAATTCATTTCCTTGCCGATGAATTCAAAATAGGTTCGCTCGAGGGCGCAGGCACCTGCGGGCTCCACGAAAAGACCGTTGGCGAGAGTCAGATATTCGTAACCAGTCGTGCCGGAGACCGGCCAATCGTCGGGCAGCGTTTCGTCCTGCGACAAAAATCTTTTCCACCAGGACGTAGGGCGGGTCCGCGCCTTCTCCCTTGGAAGCTGAGAGGTGGTCTTCCAGCCGGTTCAAATAGCCGACCGGATCGCGCAAACCGTCCACGTGATCAACACGCGCCCCGCGGACAATGTCGCGAGCGGCGAGATGAAGGATTTGATCGTGGGTCGCGTCAAAAACAATTGGATCTTCAGCGCGTATCCCCACCAAGTCGGTAATGGCGAAAAAACGGCGGTAATTGATGCCTTTATTCGGGTCTTGCCAATATGCCAGCAGAAAGTTCTGCTCCGCCAGAAGGCTTTCGAGAGCAGAAAAACTGGCGGGGTCACCCGCGTGCCCGTCGAATTCCGCCACGTTGTTGTTCAGAAAATCCGTGATTTCAGGATTCTGGGTGAGCAGGCGCTCCAGCCGCTCGCGAATAGCGTCCGACTGCGCACGCCTATCCGCTTCCGAACGCACCGTTTCCGAAA
>JASHSC010000374.1 GCA_030036915.1 Terriglobia bacterium | reverse complement strand
GATTCGCCAAACTCGAAGAGCATATGCTGGTCACTGCGGAGATGCAGCGTACATCTGACCGTCGCTGGGAGGAACGATTCGCTCGTCATGACGAGCAAATCGCCGCACTAATTCGCATCGCAGAAAAGCATGAGGCCGAGCTCAATGTGTTTCGATCCGCCATGGAAGCCATTCTTGAGCGGATGGATCGCTTCATCCGCGGCATGGAATCCAACGGCCACAAATAAACCCTTCCCCAAAAATGCTAAAATTCCTCGTATAATTTCGCCATCTGAATCGGAAATTGAGCGCCATGGGTTTAGATTCCTTCCTCGGCAATCCGCAGGCGGTGACGGCGGTCCGCGAAATGCTAGCGAGCGGGCGGGTGCCGGGAGCTTTGCTTTTTTCGGGGCCGGATGGAGTTGGCAAGAAAACATTGGCCTTAATGCTGGCCAAGGGGCTGGTTTGCGAGCGGGCAGGTGCGGATTTCTGTGGCGAGTGTGCGCGCTGCCGGAAAGCCGACCAAATGCTGGCCGCAGCGCGGGAAGATTTTGCACGCCGGCGCGAAATCAAGGAGTCCGCGCGCCGGGTGGAAGGCCTGATTTACTTCGACCTTCAGATCATTGAGCCGATCACCAAGTTCATCCTTGCCGAGCAGATTCGCCAATTGCGAGCCATTGCCTATACGCGGCCGTTCGAATTTCCGCGGCGTATTTTTATTGTGGATGAAGCCCAAACCATCCACTGGCAGGCTGTGGACCTGTTGCTGAAAGTATTGGAGGAGCCGCCGGAGACCACTAATTTCATTCTGATTTGCCCCAACGCTTTCGAATTGCGGCCCACCATCCGTTCGCGCTGCACGCGTGTGGGTTTTAAACCCGTTGGTGAGGCCATTATTCAAGACCTGCTCGCACGCGAGACGAAACTCAGCGCCCCGCAACGGGAGCTCGCCGCGCGCGTGGCAGGCGGCACCGTGGCTCGCGCCAAAGCATTTGATTCCGCCGAATACGATCGCCGCCGCCAGCCCTGGGTGGATTTTCTGGAAGCGACGGCTGCGCATGGCACCGGGCCATCAACCAATTGGAGGCAGATTTTCGATTCCGCCCGCGCCCTTGCAGAGAATCGCGGCGAACTGGACGGAACGCTGGAAGTAGGTTACTCCCTGCTCTCTGACTTGATGCGCCTTATGCTGGACCCCGCAGCGGACGCCATAGTCAATATTGATTTGAAACCCCGCCTGAAGGATTGGGCGGGCAAACTTCGGCTGGAAAGAATCGAAAAACTTAAAGCCGGCCTTGACCAAGCTTACCGCCTGCAAATCCGCAATGTCAATCCCCAACTCGGCTTCGAAACACTCGGAATGGACTTAATTTCTACCGGCGCGCCTAGGTCCGCATAGCGCGTCGCGATTGCCGTCCTCAGCGGAACCCGGACCTTCTCCCTCCCTTCAGGCAGGACATCAGGCTCCGTGACCACCTTCTGGAAACGCGTATCCGTCGTATTCAGGCAACGACCGGGCATTCACAGGCCATCAAACTCTATGAAATCCGACCGGCCCAGCGTTATTGACCCAGCAACCATACCGAACTGTGACGGTGCCGGCTAAAAACATTGCGCCTGATATTCGCGTGTGCTATCATATTGTTTATCCACGGCTGATTTCCCAGTGTGGTCTTCATTTTTTACGGTGTGGGGAACCGATTTGCCCTGTGATACGTCTTAGCTTTTGCGGAGGCAACCCGCACCTCTACCGGGATGAGCTTGAATCCTCGCCCGCGATTTCGGGCTTCAGGAGCAAACCAACATGAATCGACGATTGATCCGCCCTACCCTGTCGGATGTGCAAGACCAGATGGGCTCACGCATGCAGCGCAAGAAGCCGGCTCCGCCCGACCAGACGAACGCCGAGAATTTTTATTATCTCAAGCAGATGCAAGGGCGTACCCCCATGGTTGTGGTCTTGGATCAGGGTGAAACGATTCGCGGCGTGATCGAGTGGTATGACCGGAATTGCATTAAGGTGCACCGCGCGAATGAACCCAACCTCCTGATAATGAAATCCTGCATTCGATTCATGTACAAAGATGGTGAGTCGCGCAACGGATCAGACGGCCAAGGCGACGGACACCATGCGAACGAAGGCGAGTGAGAGACTCCCCTTGTGCTGTCAAAAGCAATCGACCGCACCTCGAAACCCGGAATACAAACTTTTCGAGTGCGCCATATTGCTTCTCCCTTTCACTGTGGAAGCCAGGGGGAACCCCGAATAAATAGAATCCAGCCTTGTCTTGCTTACTCATTCCGACAAATATTTGGGCAAGGTCTTATCAAAGCGGGCTCGGTCCGTGCCTGCCGTGACTGGAGTCGTGGATGTGGCAGGCTCACTCCGCCTCCTGACAAGTTGATGACTGCATCCTTGCCGCATCTTGATGAGGTATGTTAGGTTGAATAAGGATTGAGGATTCAGCGAGCTCTTCCTGGCGTAGGTTTCCGGCTTGATCGGCCCTGAATCCTTCATCACGAGTCCTTGTTCCTGGACCTTTTTTTCATGGCCAACAAAGTCGCGCAGGAGACAACATCCGGCCACGCCCAGCCGAAACTCGGCACGCTCATCTGGTTGTGCATTGCAGCGTGGTTGGTCCCGGGGCTGGGCCATCTGTTGCTGCAGAAGAAATGGCGCGCACTCGTTCTTTTTTCCGCGATCCTCATCATGTTTCTGATGGGCATTGCGATGCAGGGTCAG
>JASHSC010000373.1 GCA_030036915.1 Terriglobia bacterium | reverse complement strand
GCGCCTCACATATCCACGCTGTTCGAGGGTATAAAGGATGCGAAAAGCCGAACTGTAGGTCATGCTGGCACGTCTTGCCACCTCAGTGATCGATAATTCCTCGCTTTGACTACTGAAGCTTTCCAACACATCTAACACCTTCGAGGCTGCCTCCACGAAATAGCGAGACTCGACTTTACCGGGCATATTTTCCTCCGCGGGACGATGCCAAACTGGGAATGTTATTCGGCCTTCGAATAATTTGCAAGCGCCGAGCCCTTGCGGACTTGAAAGGATCAAAATCATATTAATATATCAGCGTGGGTGGATGAATTGCCGAACGGCCATGATCGCTGACGAGAACCGATTCGAAGGCAAGCCGCCCAGCGACGCTCACTCGGCCGTGGGCGCGCGCAGCCTTCAAAGAAGGGAACTTGAGATGAAAAGCGCAGCCTATGCCACCTTCATGGTTCTGCTCACCATCGCCGCAGGTGCGCCTGGCATCGCAGCGGATTACCAGACGGTTGAGATCACTCCCCCGCATCTGGGCGGAATGACAGTGAAGTTCAACCTCATTCTGCCCACTGATTACGACAGATCATCCCGGCGCTTTCCCGTCCTCTACCTATTGCACGGACATCCTGGAGAGTATTCCCGTTGGGTGACGTATACGCACATCACGGAATATGCAAAGCCGTATGCGGAAATAATCGTGATGCCGGAAGGGGATAGCAGTTGTTATGTGAACAACTATGCTGACCCCCGGCTTCAGTGGGAGGATTACATCATCAAGGACCTGATACCCTATATTGACGGTCACTATCGCACGATCGCGTCCCGAGAAGGGCGAGCTATTGCCGGCAACTCAATGGGCGGCTATGGCGCCATGATGCTGGGACTGAAGTATCCTCAAATGTTCATCGCCATCGCCAGTCTGAGCGGCGCTCTTGATGCCGCAGAGCCCCAATTCGGTGGGAAGATTAAAAAGCCACGAGAAGGAAGAAGTTTCATCACGGATGACTTCGGCCCCGTCGATAACCCTAATCGCGCCGCAGATGATCCGTTTTGGCTCATCCAGAAGCTTACGCCAGAGAACTGTCCACACCTCTTCCTCTCGGTCGGGTCCTCGGACTTTCTGCTTGAACAGAACCGGCGATTTATCAGCTTGCTTGCGACGCTCGGATTTCGTTATCGGTATTACGAAGTGCCAGGTAACCACGCGTGGCCGGTTTGGGACGAACAAATCCAGAACGTCTTGCGCCTGGAAGCGCCGGTTCTTGGCGCAGGAGGGCTGACCGCCCCGTGATGCGGGGAGCGCTTTGCAAGAGTCAACGTCGGCGCAGGAATGGCGGGGGATAATCCAGCGATCGGGGAGCTCCTCACGCGTCCATATGCAGGCCAACATACGGCAATTCGGCACGAGACGAACACTTTCCAGGTCACGCTGCGCATGCAGCACACACTTGCCGCCAGCAACGATCCGGCGCGCTATCTCCCCGGCCTGCTTTGGAGGAAAAACCACGACTCGTCCTCCGGTTCCTTTTCCACCGACATCATGTGGGGTCGGGCATCGAGAATCCTTCCGGAGCAGGGCGTAGAAGCGAGGCGCCGCCCCGGCCGCCGGAGGGTGCCCGGGCCGATCAGAAGCGAAGCACCAGGAATGGCAGGGAAGAGCATATTGTTCAGCCTTCGAATAATCGTTGCCCGTCTTCCACCTTCCATCTTGACAGTCTTTCAGTTCCATCTGAATATTCCATACGTGATAACGAGAGTCATGGATACTCGCAGAACTTCAGCCTCTGTCCCGGCGATGCGTTTCGATCCCATCCGATTTGAAATCATCCGGAATTCGCTTATCTCCGCGGTGGACGAGATGGGTGTTGCGCTGCAAAAATCAGCGTATTCAAGCAATATCAAGATGCGCGCGGATTTCTCGTGCATTCTCTTCGATCGAGACCTGCGAGCCGTCGCCCAGGCTTTCACCCAACCGATCCATCTCGGCGGCCTGGCGAAGTTGGTGCCGATTGTAGTTCGACACTATGGTCCGGAAAACCTTGCACCCGGCGACGGCATTCTGAGCAATTATCCATTTCTAGGAGGTGTTCACCTTAATGATGTCACTCTGATTTCTCCTGTCTACCACGGATCAGAGTTGCTCGGCTATTTGGCTAACCTTGCGCATCACGTCGATATTGGCGGCGGCGCTCCAGCCAGCATCGGAGTGTTTCGCGAGACTTACCAGGAGGGCCTCACCATTCCCGTCGTCAAGCTTGTGAAGGGTGGAGTAATCGATGACGACATCTTCCGTTTTATCATGGCCAATGTCCGTGCTCAGCATGAAAGCGCCGGGGACCTTCGCGCGCAAGTGGCGGCCAACAAGCTGGGGCACTTGCGAATAGGAGAACTCATTAACAAGTATGGCGCTGGCACACTCCGCGATTACTTCGACGAGCTGGTGGATTACACGGCTCGCCGTACCCGCCTCGAGATCGAAAAGCTCCCGCAAGGCACTTTCAGCTCGGAAGCGTTCATCGACGACGACGGCGTCACGGATGAACCCATCCGGCTCTGCGGCAGGCTGACGATCGATAAAAGCACCGCCCTTTTCGATCTCACCGGGACCAGTGCGCAGCGCGCCGCCCCCATGAATTCGACTCTCTCACAAACCTTTTCTTCTTGCGCCTATGTGATGCGGTGCCTGATGGACCCAGATTTGCCCGTCAACGCGGGTTTTTATGATGCCATTCAGGTTGTGGCACCGGAAGGCACCGTGGCGAATGCCGTGCATCCCGCTGCGGTGGTGGGCGGTTGGGAAGTTTCGATCCGCTGGGTTGATCTCTTCTTTCAAGCCTTATCCGGTGTCCTGCCCGAGCGGGTTTGTGCCGGCGGGAAATCCATGATGTGCCACGCGGGCTTTGGTGGCTTCGATCCCCACGCAAGGGGCAAGCATTATTACTGCTTCCTGGAGTGCCTGGCCGGTGGTTACGGCGGCAGGTTCGGCAAGGATGGACCCGATGCCGTGCAGACATACTCCCAAAATACTGAGAATGCACCGGTGGAAGAGGTGGAACTCAATTACCCGGTTCGCATCCTGCGGTACGAGTTGGTGCCTGACTCGGAGGGTCCTGGCAAATTTCGCGGCGGCCTAGGTCTTCGCCGCGATTATTTCTTTCCCGACCACGAACCCACGTTCACCGTCCTGGCCGATCGCCTAAAGTTTCCTGCCTTGGGTCTATTCGGAGGTCTCCCAGGGGGACTTGCTCACTACGCCATCGTTGGTCCCACCGGGGAGGAGCGGCGACTGGGTTCGAAGGTAACGTTCACGGTTCCGGAGAACTCTTACGTGACGATGCAAACATGCGGTGGTGGTGGCTACGGTCCCTCAAAGGAACGCGACCCTGGAATGGTGCTGAAGGATGTGATGGAAGGCAAAGTTTC
>JASHSC010000372.1 GCA_030036915.1 Terriglobia bacterium | reverse complement strand
AGTTCCGGGTATTATGACGCTTACTATCTGAAAGCCCAGAAAATTCGAACCCTCATCACACGCGATTTCGTCGAGGCATTTGACGAAGTCGATGTGATCGTCACGCCCACTTCACCGATCCCTCCCTTCAAACTCGGCGAGAAGGTGGTCGATCCGCTTCAAATGTACCTCGCCGACATCTACACCGTCACCGCCAGCCTGGCCGGCATCCCCGGAATCAGCGTGCCTTGCGGGACGACTCCCAGCGCCCCCCACTTGCCGGTGGGAATGCAAATCCTAGCCAAACACTTCGACGAAGCCCGCCTGCTGCGCATCGCCGACGCCTTCGAAAAGGCCGGGGGATTCCACATAACTTGAAGGGTTTTAAGGGATCATCGCTTCCCGGGAGAAGTGGGAATGTGCGCCGTCATATAAGCGCGGAGGATCGCGTTGATGCGAGTCTGGTACCCACGCTCCCGGCGAAACCACTCCAGCAAGTCTTTGTCCAGCCGTATGGTAACTATGGCCTTCGTGCTTGGCCAGACGACTTTGGCGCCTTTCCAGAATTCTGCGTCCGTTGGTCGGGCGTCGGGGTCTAACAAGATGCCCTGACGGATTTCAGCATCGGCCATTTGCCGTAAACGGTTCCAATCCGTCGTCGCCTGTTTACGACGCGACATACTTCCAGTACGCGCGCCTTTCATTTGGTTCCGACCGCCACGCCGAGATGATCCTTCTTTCATCATTGCCTCTGTCCGCATAAATAACCGTAATTTCCATGCCTTCTACAAGGCCAATGGCGTAAATCCTGATCTCGTCGTATTCGAATCAATCATCGACTTGCTCCAGTGTCGGCCCCTCGAAGATCTGAATCGCATCCTCGAATGCAACGCCGTGCAGAACGACGTTGCGTTGGTTCTTCGCACCATCCCAAGTATAGCGCATGAAGGATATTTACACAATGTAAATACGACCGGGGTGTCTTGAGCTGTGGAGTATAAAACAAAATGGCCAGCAGCCAATCATCAGTTTTTGCAACTGACCACGAACTGCTGGCCTTGGATGTAGAACTGCTCTTGAGGGCGGCTCTTGACCGTCCTTATTGCGTTCTTGCCTCGTCCTCGTCCGCGAGTTCGGCAACCGGGACGGGTGTTGTCGGGATAACGGGCTCGGTCGGTGAGGCTGTGAGCCCGGCTTCAGGCTGCGCCGGCTCGGATTCGGTCAGGAGTTTGAAGTTGCGGTAGAACTCCAGGCCCGTGCCGGCCGGAATCAGCCGGCCCATGATGACGTTCTCCTTCAGGCCGCGCAGATGGTCCACGGCGCCGCGAATGGAGGCTTCCGTGAGCACGCGCGTGGTCTCCTGGAACGATGCGGCGGAGATGAAGGAGTCGGTGGCGAGCGACGCCTTGGTGATGCCGAGCAGCAAGGGCCGGCCGATGGCCGGTTTGCCGTCTTTGGACTTGGCCTGCTCGTTCTGCTCGCGGAACTTGAACTTATCCACCTGTTCATCGAGCAGGAACTCGGTGTCGCCCACTTCCTCCACCTTCACCCAGCGCATCATCTGGCGCGCGATCACTTCAATGTGCTTGTCGTTGATATTGACGCCCTGCAGCCGGTAGACTTCCTGAATCTCGTCCACCAGGTATTTCTGCAGTTCCTTTTCACCCAGCACGGCGAGAATATCGTGAGGATTGCGCGGGCCGTCCATCAGAGGCTCGCCCGCCTTCACGTGCTCGCCTTCCTGCACGGAAACGTGTACGCCGCGCGGCAGCAGGTATTCCTTGGCCTCACCCTTTTCGGGAACCACCAGAATCTTGCGCTGGCCTTTCACCACATCGCCGTAGCGAACCACGCCGTCGATTTCGGTGATGACCGCGGGCTCATGCGGCTTGCGCGCTTCGAACAGCTCGACCACTCGCGGCAGACCGCCCGTGATGTCCTTGGTCTTGGTGGTTTCGCGCGGGATCTTGGCAAGAACGTCGCCGGCGCTGACCTTGTCGCCTTCCTGCACCATCAGGTGGGCGCGCGAAGGCATAAGGTATTTCTTGGGTCCGCCCTTCGCGTCGCCGCGGATGACCACCTGCGGCTGATACTTTTCATCCGGGGCTTCCTTCACCACCCACTGGGAGAGGCCGGTGACTTCGTCCACCTGCTCCTGGAGGGTGACGCCGGCTTCGAGGTCCTTGAACGCCACCTCGCCGCCGACTTCCGTGAGGATCGAGAACGTGTAGGGGTCCCACTCGACCACGATATCGCCCATCTTCACGGGCGAGCCTTCCGCCATCTTGATGCGCGCGCCGTAAACCACGGAGTATCGCTCGCGCTCGCGGCCCTTGTCGTCAACGATTGCGACCGCGCCGTTGCGGTTCATCACCACGTGCGCGCCCTCGCGGTTGGTGACCGTCTGGACGCCGTGGAACTTCAGGTAGCCGTTGTTCTTGGCTTCGAGTGTGCTCTGTTCGGAGATACGGCTGGCCGTTCCGCCGATGTGGAACGTGCGCATGGTGAGCTGCGTGCCGGGCTCGCCGATGGACTGCGCCGCGATCACGCCTACGGCCTCGCCCATTTCCACCACGCGGCCCGTGGCCAGGTTGCGGCCGTAGCAGCGCACGCAAACACCGCGCCGTGACTCGCAGGTGAGCACGGAGCGAATCCGCACGCGCTCGATGCCCGCAGCCTGAATCGCCGCCGCCAGGTCTTCGTTGATCTCCTGGTTCACGTCCACGATTACGTTGCCTTCATAATCCTTGATCTTCTCGAGTGAAACTCGGCCCACGATGCGGTCGCGGAGCGGTTCCACCACTTCACCGGCTTCCACGATGGGTTCGACGTAGATGCCGTCAAGCGTGCCGCAGTCGAATTCGGAGATGATCACGTCCTGCGCCACGTCCACCAGTCGCCGCGTCAGGTAGCCGGAGTCGGCCGTCTTCAAGGCCGTATCCGCCAGGCCTTTGCGCGCCCCGTGCGTCGAGATGAAGTACTGCAACACGTTCAACCCCTCGCGGAAATTCGCGGTGATGGGCGTTTCGATGATTTCGCCCGAGGGCTTGGCCATCAGGCCGCGCATTCCGGAGAGCTGGCGAATCTGCTGTTTCGAACCGCGCGCGCCGGAATCCGCCATGATGTAAATTGGATTCATCTGGCCTTCGGTGTCCTGCTTTTCCATGACGTTGAACATTTCATTGGCCACCTCGTCGGTAACGTTTGACCAGATGGCGATGACCTTGTTGTAGCGCTCGCCGTGGGTGATGGCGCCTTCCTGGTACTGCTTTTCAACTTCGATCACTTCCTTTTCCGCATCGCCCACCAGCTTGCCCTTGCTCTGCGGAACCACCAGGTCGTCAATGCCGATGGAGATTCCCGCCTTGGTAGCGTAGAGGAAGCCGAGCGTCTTCACGCCGTCGAGCATGTGCACGGTCGTATCGAGGCCAAAGCGCAGGTAGCAGTAATTCACCAGCGCGCCCAGGCCTTTCTTGCGCAGCAGGCCGTTGACGAACGGCATCAGCGGCTGGCCCGTAGAATCCTTGGGCAGGTGGTCGTTGAAAATCACGCGGCCCACCGTGGTGTTGACGAACTGATTGGTGACGGTGATGGGCTCCGTGTGCAGCACGTCCTGATCGTCGTAAGCGGTGGTCAAATCGATCACGCGGCCGGTGTAGCGCAGGCGAATAGGCGTGAGCGTCTCGACTTCGCCCGCTTCTAGAGCCAGCAGAACCTCGTCGGTATTCGCAAAGGCGCGGCCATCACCCTTCGCGCCGCGCTTGTCTTTGGTCAGGTAATAGACGCCCAGCACGATGTCCTGAGTGGGCACGGCGAGCGGCTGCCCGTTGGCCGGCGACAAAATGTTCTGCGCCGAAAGCATGAGCACCGAAGCTTCGATTTGCGCTTCCGGCGAAAGCGGAATGTGCACGGCCATCTGGTCGCCGTCGAAATCCGCGTTGAACGCCGTGCAGACCAGCGGGTGGATCTTGATGGCCTTGCCTTCCACCAGCACGGGCTCGAAAGCCTGAATGCCCAGGCGGTGCAGCGTGGGAGCGCGGTTCAGGAGCACCGGATGGTCCTTGATGACTTCTTCCAGAATGTCCCAGACTACCGATTCCTGGCGCTCCACCATTTCTTTGGCGGCCTTGATGGTGGTGCAGTGGCCGGCCTGTTCGAGCCGGTGGTAGATGAAGGGCTTGAAGAGCTCCAGCGCCATCTTCTTCGGCAAACCGCACTGGTGCAGCTTCTGCTCCGGCCCCACCACGATGACGGAGCGTCCGGAGTAATCCACGCGCTTGCCCAGCAGGTTCTGGCGGAATCGTCCCTGCTTGCCCTTGAGCGTGTCGGAGAGCGACTTGAGCGGTCGGTTGTTGGCCCCGCGCAGGACGCGGCCGCGTCGGCCGTTGTCAAAGAGCGCGTCCACGGCTTCCTGCAACATTCGCTTCTCGTTGCGCACAATCACGTCGGGCGCGTGAAGCTCAATCAACTTCTTCAGCCGGTTGTTGCGGTTGATGACGCGGCGATAGAGGTCGTTCAGGTCGGATGTGGCGAACCGCCCGCCATCGAGCGGAACGAGCGGCCGCAACTCGGGCGGAATGACCGGAATGACGTCGAGAATCATCCACTCCGGTTTGTTGCCCGAGCGGCGAAATGCGTCCAGCACCTTCAGCCGCTTGGCATATTTCACGCGCTTCTGCTGCGACGGGTCGCTCTTCATCTTCTCGCGCAGCTCTTCGGCCAGGGTTTCGATATCGACCTGCTTCAGGAGTTCCTTGATGGCTTCAGCGCCCATGCCCGCGCGAAATTTGCCTGCATGGCTCTGCTGAAGGTCGCGATAGCGCTCTTCGGTGAGCAACTCCTTCTCCTTCACCGGAGCCTCACCGGGATCGACCACGACATAATTCTCGAAGTACAAAATGCGCTCGAGGTCGCGGAGCGAAATATCGAGCAGGTGGCCGATGCGGCTGGGCAGTCCCTTAAAAAACCACACGTGCGAGCAAGGAGAAGCGAGTTCAATGTGCCCCATGCGCTCGCGACGCACTTTGGACAGGGTGACTTCCACGCCGCATTTGTCGCAGATGACGCCACGATGCTTCATGCGCTTGTACTTGCCGCACAAGCACTCCCAGTCCGTCACCGGGCCGAAGATGCGCGCGCAGAACAATCCATCGCGCTCCGGCTTGAAGGTGCGGTAATTGATGGTCTCCGGCTTGGTCACCTCGCCTTGCGACCACGAGCGGATCTTCTCCGGCGACGCCAGGCTGATGCGAATGGCGTCAAATTCACCGATCAGGCTTACACGATCATAAGGGCTGCTTCGGAACAAGGTTCCCTCCGAGTTTCGAATTTCGGATTTCGATTCTTACTCCGCGCTCACGGGCGCGAGTTGTTCCTTGGGTTTCTTAATCAATTCAACGTCCAAGCACAGGCTTTGCAATTCGCGAACGAGCACGTTGAACGACTCCGGCACGCCGGGTTCGATGGCGGCTTCGCCTTTGACGATGGCTTCGTAAATCTTGGCGCGGCCGTAGACATCGTCGGACTTGGCGGTGAGCAGTTCTTGCAGAATGTACGCGGCGCCGTAAGCTTCAAGCGCCCAGACTTCCATTTCACCGAAGCGCTGGCCGCCGAACTGCGCCTTGCCGCCCAGGGGCTGCTGAGTGATGAGCGAGTACGGCCCGATCGAGCGGGCGTGAATCTTGTCGTCCACCAGGTGTGAGAGTTTGAGCATGTAGATGTATCCGACCGTAACGGGTTGTTCGAACTTGTCGCCGGTCATTCCGTCGAACAGGTTGATCTTGCCGGAGAGCGGCAGGCCGGCCTTCTCCAGGAATTCCTTGATCTCGCGCTCCGTCGCGCCGTCGAACACGGGCGTGGCGAAGGCCACTCCCTCGGTTAGCGCGCGAGCCTGGTCAAGAAGCTCCTGGTCATCCAGGGTTTCAATCTTTTCGAGCAGTTGACGGTTGTTGCGGAAGAGCGTCTTGATCTCCTTGCGCAGAAGCTCGGCGCGCGATTCGGTGGAAAAGAGCTGGCGAATCTTGGCGCCCAATTCCTTCGCCGCCCAGCCGAGGTGCGTTTCAAGAATCTGCCCCACGTTCATGCGCGAAGGCACGCCCAGGGGATTCAGAACCACTTCGACGGGAGTTCCATCGGGCAGGTAGGGCATGTCTTCCTCAGGCAGAATGCGTGCGATCACGCCCTTGTTGCCATGCCGGCCGGCCATCTTATCGCCCACGCTCAGCTTGCGCTTCATGGCGATGTAGACCTTTACCAGCTTGATGACTCCGGGCGGCAGTTCATCGCCCTTCTTGAGCTTCTGGATCTTCTCGTCGGTGATTTTGCGCAGAATATCGATCTGCCGCGAGGTCATCTCCTCAACTTCATCGATCTTCTCAGTGAGGGTCGGATCCTTCTTGGAGATCTTCATGCGCTTCAGGTTGCGCGTG
>JASHSC010000371.1 GCA_030036915.1 Terriglobia bacterium | reverse complement strand
GCGTCGCGGATTCGAAATCATACTCAGTGACAAGAACGTGCGGGCCGTCCTCATCAACATTTTCGGCGGCATCATGCGCTGCGATATCGTCGCCAATGGAGTAATTGCTGCGGCCAAGACATTGGGGATCAAAGTGCCCATCGTGGTACGGCTGAAGGGAACAAATGTCGAGCTTGGGCAGAAAATCCTGAAGGAATCAGGGCTTAACTTCGGCGTGGCGAACGACATGAAAGAGGCAGCGGAGAAAGTGGTCGCGGCCGCAAAGGCGGCCGCGAATTGACTCATTGAATCATTGTTTCATTTTTTCATTGAGATCTGGCGATGGAAAGAAGCTATCCCGCAGAGGAACTCAAAAGACGTACCAAGCAATTCGCGATTCGAATTATTCGACTGGTGCAAGCGTTGCCGGGGACAGATGTCGCGCGGGTCATCGGAAAGCAACTGTTGCGAAGCGGAACATCTGTCGCTGCCAATTACCGCGCAGTGTGCAGGGCACGATCTAAAGCAGAGTTCATTTCCAAGATTGGTATTGTAGTCGAGGAAGCCGACGAAAGCGTCTTCTGGTTGGAACTTCTGGTTGAGGCCAAGGTCGTCGCGCAAAACAGAATGGATGAACTGCAAAAGGAAGCGGCTGAATTACTCGCCATCTTTGCCGCATCGCAACATACAGCGAAGGGCCGATGAGCAGTTAAATGAATCAATGAACCAATGGATCAATGAACAAATCCTATGTCAATCCTGGTCAATGAAAATACGAAGCTGCTGGTTCAAGGCCTGACGGGCCGCGAAGGGACGTTTCACACGCGGCAGGCGATTGCTTACGGCACAAAAGTTGTCGCCGGCGTAACGCCTGGGAAGGGTGGGACGAGCGTTGAAGCGATTCCGGTGTTCAACACCGTACAGGAAGCGGTGACCAAGACGGGCGCGAACGCCTCAGTGATTTTCGTTCCTCCGCCGTTTGCCGCCGATGCCATCATGGAAGCTGCCGACGCCGGCCTGCCGCTGGTCGTGGCGATTACGGAAGGCATTCCGACGCTCGACATGGTTCGTGCAGCGCGTTTCCTCGCCGGAAAAGCCACACGGCTGATCGGACCGAATTGTCCGGGAATCATTTCTCCCGGCAAGTGCAAAATCGGGATCATGCCCGGGCAGATTCATTTGCCGGGACACGTGGGTGTGGTCTCGCGGAGCGGAACGTTGACCTACGAGGCGGTTGGCCAGCTTACGTCGCTCGGCATCGGGCAATCCACCTGCATCGGAATCGGCGGCGACCCGATCATCGGCACCAATTTTGTTGACGTGCTGCGCCTTTTCAATGACGACCCGGAGACGCACGGCATCGTGATGATTGGAGAAATCGGTGGCATGGCGGAGGAAGAAGCCGCCGCTTTCGTAAAGGCCCACGTCAAAAAGCCGGTGGTGGGATTCATCGCCGGCCGCACCGCGCCGCCCGGCCGCCGCATGGGGCACGCTGGAGCGATCATTTCCGGAGGCAAGGGAACGGCGGCGGACAAGATCGCGGCCCTTCAGGCGGCGGGCATCGCCGTCGCGGAAAGCCCGGCGCTGATCGGCGAAAAGCTCAAACGAATGATGAACTCAAAATCCTAAACGTGGAGAACTATGGCCATCGAACGCACCTTGACCATCATCAAGCCCGACGCCGTTGCGGCCGGGCACATCGGTGACATCATCAAGTTATTCGAGGCGCAGAAATTCAAGATCGTCGCGGCGCGACTGGTGAATCTGAGCAAAAAAGAAGCTGAGGGATTCTACGCGGTGCATCGCAGCAAGGGCTTTTTCGAGAGCCTGACGAGCTTTATGAGCTCAGGCCCGGCGCTGGTGATGGTGCTGGAAGCGGAGAACGCCATCAAGCGGCTGCGCGAAGTCATGGGCGCTACCAATCCCGCCAACGCCGCTCCAGGAACCATTCGCAAGCTCTATGCGGCAAGCATTGAGAGCAACGCCGTGCACGGCTCGGATGCTCCTGAAACCGCCGCCTACGAAATCGGTTACTTCTTCCCTGGCATGGATCTGATTTAAGCCCGCTTTTTTGATCTATTTCTTCATTCTGTCCGCGACGTGGCCTCCGCGGGCTTGACATCAATCCCTGCGGCGACGACGATGAAGGATGATGGGCGGGGAGATCCCTTTTCAGCTCGGACGATTTCTCGTTATCGCCGGCGTCGTGCTGGTAATCCTGGGACTATTGGTGATGGCCGGTTCCAGGTTCTCATTCTTTGGATTTGGGCGGCTCCCGGGCGATATTGCTTATAAGCACAAAAACTTTCAGGTCTACTTCCCCATCGTGACCTGTTTGATCTTGAGTGTTGTCGCGACCCTCGTGATCTGGGTGATTTCGCTCTTCATGCGGAAATGAATCGCTCGCTACCAAGCTTCTGTCGCCCTGCTCGATGCAAATTACAAAGGACCAAGGACTAGTGACGATCTTGATGTGACTCAACCCTCGCTCAATTTCGGCCCCGTGCGCAGGATCTATAGCGTCTCGGAGTTGACGCTGGAAATCCGCAACCTGTTTGAACGGCAGTTTCCCGACGTGTGGGTGAGCGGGGAAGTATCGAATCTGCGCTCCGCAGGCTCGGGGCATCTCTATTTCACCCTCAAGGACGCGTCCGCCCAGCTTCGCGCCGTGTGTTTTCGCAACCAGGCGCGCTACCTGAAGTTCAAGCCGCAGGACGGGCTGGCGGTGATTGCGCGCGGGCGGCTGAGCGTCTATGAAGCGCGCGGTGAATATCAGCTCTATGTGGAATTTCTGGAACCGGCGGGCTTGGGCGCGCTGCAGCTTGCCTTCGAGCAATTGAAGCAAAAGCTGGCGGCCGAGGGGCTGTTCGATGCGGCGCGCAAGAAGCCGCTGCCCGTGCTGCCGCGCACGATCGGGGTGGTGACGTCACCCACGGGCGCGGTCATTCGCGACATTTTGCGCGTGCTTCGCTGGCGGTTTCGCAACATCAACGTGC
>JASHSC010000370.1 GCA_030036915.1 Terriglobia bacterium | reverse complement strand
TGGATATGCCCGGCAGCGTGATCGAATTGGCGCGCACCGGCGTGCAGTCGCAGGCCCTGCGCGAACTCGATGCGCTGGTGCACGTGGCGCGCGCCTTTCAGGATGAATCGGTCCCCCACGAAGCAGGTCCCGTGGATGCCCGCCGCGACATTGAGAACGTGGAACTGGAACTGATTCTCTCTGACCTCGCCGTCGTTGAGAAGCGGCTGGAACGGCTGGAAAAAGATGTCAAGAAGCAGAAGAATCCGGCGATGGAAAAGGAACTTCAGGTGCTGAGCGTTTGCAAGACGGCGCTGGAAAAGCAGACGCCGTTGCGCGAGGTGGAATTAAATGCGGAGGAGACCAAGGTGATTCGAGGGTTTACTTTCCTCTCGCGCAAGCCCATGCTCTACGTCCTGAATCTGGGTGAAAGCGACGTGGCCCGCGCCAATGTGGCGGAGCAATTCGCTGCTCAATCGGGATTGAAGCAGCGCCTGCGCACGGGTGTGAGCGCCATCTGCGGCAAGGTGGAAGCGGAGCTCGCGCAACTGAGTGACGCGGACGCGGCGGAGTTCCTGGCAAGCTATGGTTTGCAGGAATCTGCGGTCTCGCGCCTCATCCGCGCCAGTTATCAACTGCTCGGTTTGATCTCCTTTTTCACTGTGGGTGAAGACGAGTGTCGCGCCTGGACCATCCGCGTAGGCTCAACCGCGCTGGAAGCGGCCGGAGAAATTCACTCCGACATTCAGCGCGGCTTCATTCGCGCCGAGGTGGTGAAGTATGAGGACTTGATGGCTGCGGGGTCGCTTGCCGAAGCGCGCAATCGCGCCCAACTTCGCCTGGAAGGAAAAGAGTACGTCGTAACAGACGGCGAGGTGGTTCACTTCAGGCATTCGGGTTAGAAGAATGTCTTACTTTTGGATCAGCCTCATCCTCGGAATCGTTGCGGGCCTGGCGAATCTATTTGGCGGGGCCATCGTTTCCGCGCGCCCATGGAGCCGCACGTTCCTAGCGTTGTTCATCGCGCTGGGGTCTGGCTTCATGCTTGCGACCGTGCTGACGGAGATGGTGCCGGAAAGCCTGCGCCTCGCGCCCACATCCGCCCCGGCGATGATTTTGCTGGGATATTTCATTGTTCACTACTTTGAACACGCCTGGCCCGCCCATTTCCATTTTGGTGAAGAGACGCACACCCACGAATTTGTGAATCCCCACGTGGCGTACACGGCGCTCGCCGGCCTGACCATCCACACTTTCTTCGACGGAGTTTCGATTACCGCGGGATTCCTGATTTCGCCCTGGCTGGGTACGGTCATTTTTGGCGCGACGATTCTTCACAACGTTCCGGAGGGCTTCACCGTGGCGTCCATCATGGTCGCGGCGCAGCGCAGCAATCGGGCGGGCTTGGCCGCCGCCGGCGTTCTGGGGATTTCACGCATCCTGGGAGTGCTGGGCATGGCCCTCGCGCACCGCTGGGTGGAATACGGCTTGGCGCTTTCGGCCGGAGTCACGCTTTACGTCGCGGCCTCGGACCTGATTCCCGAAGTCAACAAAATCCGCAGTCCCAAATACGCCCTCACCGTGGCGCTGGGCGTGGCGCTGGTTCTGGTGATGCGGTTTCTGTTTTTCGATCTTTGAAAACAGGCGGGGCAATGATGATTCGTCATCGCAATTGGATTTAAGATGGGTGGACGGTTGCTGGTCCGCGACCATGGGAGAGGGATCGATGACCGCGGGAAGATTCTCATGTATTCCGAATCCGTTCTCGATCATTTCCACCACCCGCGCAATGTGGGTGAAATTGCGGAGGCGACCGTGGTGGTGGAAGCTTCGAATCCGGTCTGCGGCGACCTGATGAAGTTGTGGGCGACGATCCGCGACGGGAAAATTCAGTCGGTAAAATTCAAAGTTGCCGGGTGCGTGCCGGCGGTGGCGTGCGGCTCTTGGCTGACGGAGGCGATTTTGGGCAAATCGGCGGCGGAACTTTCCGCGCTCACGCCGGGCGAAATTGAGGCCGGCCTGGGCGGGCTACCTCCCGCTTCGCACCATGCCGCCGTGCTCGCCGTGGATGCCTTGAAGCGTTTGCTGGAGCAAATTCGAAAATAGAAGTGAGGCTGGCCTCAAGGGTGAATCATCGATGATGGGATTCCTATCCAATCGCGGACGAATCGCTCAGAAACATATTCTCGTTTTGTTGTGCGCACTCAGCGTACTTTCCGCATGTGCCATGGCCGCGCAACCCGAAAGCGCGACGCCCAACCGCGCGCCGCTTCAGCCCAACGCCTTCGATCCTCTGCCGCTCGGAGCCATCAAGCCCACGGGCTGGCTGCTGCGCGAATTGCAAATCCAGGCGAATGGTTTGAGCGGCCACCTTGACGAGTTCTGGCCCGACGTTGGTCCCAACAGCGGATGGCTCGGCGGCACGGGCGAAAGCTGGGAGCGTGGGCCCTACTTTCTGGACGGATTGGTCCCGCTCGCCTTCCTGACGGGCGACGAGCGGCTGATTTCCAAGGCGAAGAAATGGGTGGGCTGGACGCTTTCCAATCAGGAAGCGGACGGCTGGATTGGCCCCGCGCGCATGACCGACTGGTGGCCGAATTACGTCATGCTGAAAGTCCTGACGCAATATCAGGAAGCCACGGGCGATCCGCGCGTCATTCCACTGATGCAGAAATATTTTGCCTTCCAGGCCGCGCATCTCGACGAGCGTCCGCTGAAAGACTGGGCAGTTTATCGCTGGCAGGATGAGGTGCTGAGCATCCTCTGGCTCTACAACCGCACAGGCGACCCACGCCTGCTGGCTCTGGCGAGGCGCTTGCACGATTTGGGTCACGATTGGGAGGCGCAATTCGCAGACTTTCAAGAGACCGGCAAGGTTGCGCGTGCGGACGCCACCCTGGCGAATCACGGCGTGAACAACGCCATGGCGATGAAGGCCGCCGCGGTGTGGTGGCTCTTGACCGATGAACAGAACGATCGTGATGGCGTTGACCAGATGCTCACGGAACTCGACCGCTACGACGGCCAGCCCAACGGAATATTTTCCGCCGATGAGCACTATGCCGGGCTCGATCCCTCGCAAGGCACGGAGCTTTGCGCGGTGG
>JASHSC010000369.1 GCA_030036915.1 Terriglobia bacterium | reverse complement strand
CTATCCCGAAGCCGCGCCTGAAACGCTTCTCGACAGAGTCGAACGGCAACATGGCTCTCAAAGGGATGCGCGACGTTTGTTTGAAGGAGGAGCACGAATTCACCGCGACATCTATTTACGATCGTTACAAGTTATCAGCTGGAGCGGTGGTTGAAGGGCCGGCCATCCTTGAAGAATTTGACTCAACAGTCCTCATTCATTCTGGTTACAGAGCCACCGTGGATGATGTTTTGTCACTGCATTTACAGAAACAATAGCGCCGCCTCTACCAATTTATCGGGCGCATTAGGGGGCTTTTGGGGGCCGCGACATTGAAATAACGTGCTGGCATTTGCTCTTGAAAAGTCGGGTGCCTCTCATCTACTGCTGAAAATTCCGGCATACCTGCGGGTTGCAGCTTTCCACCTCTAGAGCATTCCCAGGCAGATGTGAGGGGTACTAGTCAGGGTTGGCTACCATGTCTTTCTTATTACGCTGTCCTTATTGCGGAAATCGAAGTGTCTACGAGTTTCGGTTTGGTGGTGAGCTGAAGGAGAGACCGAGGCCTGAAGCTGCCGACGATGACTGGCTGCGATACACCTACTTCAAAGCCAATCGTGCCGGCGTGCAGAAAGAGTGGTGGTACCACCGCGCTGGCTGCGGGGCGTGGATCGTGGCAGTCCGAAACACCCTTTCCAATGAAGTCCTGGAAACCTCCTTTCCTGAAGAGTCGCCATGAACGATTCTTGCGGCAACATTAGCTTCGAATTCTGTGGCGGCAAAGTCACGGCACGGGATGGCGACACGGTGGCCTCCGCTTTGTATCGCAGCGGCCAGCGGGTATTTACTCGGAGCTTTAAATACCACCGGCCGCGAGGCCTGCTCTGCCTGTCGGGGAAATGTCCAAACTGCTTGATGAATGTTGATGGCGTGCCCAACGTTCGCGCTTGCATCACTCCGCTGCGTGACGGCATGCGAGTTCGCCACCAGAATGCTTTCCCTTCGCTCAAACACGATTGGCTTTCCATTGTGCAGTGGTTTGACTGGCTGATGCCGGTAGGCTGGTACTACAAGGTCATGACGAACCCCAAGGTCTGGCGTGTCGCCGAGCCCTTCATACGCAGAGTTGCGGGGTTAGGCGATCCCCCCACCCTCGGAAATGAGGACGCGGCGTACGAGCACTGCTACCGGCACGCTGATGTTGCGGTAATCGGTGGGGGCCCGGCAGGCCTCCACGCGACCGCGGATCTGGCCAGGTGTGGCGAACGGGTCATTTTGATTGACGACCAGCCCGCTCTCGGCGGACATCTGCGGTACCAGAAAGGCTCGGGCGCTTTAGCCGCGGATCTCATCGCTCGAGTGACCGCTTTCCCAAACGTGGAGATGCTCGAAAACTCGTATTGTTTTGGACTCTACGAAGGGAGACTTCTTGGAATCGTGCAGCCAAGACCTCATCCAGGGGCGATCGAACGGCTTATCCATCTGAGGGCTCAACGAATCGTGGTTGCAACCGGCGCTTACGAAGCCCCGCTATTGTTTCCCAACAACGATTTGGTGGGAGTCATGCTTTCGACGGCGGTCCAGCGCTTGATCCATATCCACGGCATCATGCCAGGCAAACGAGCGGTGGTCATCGCGCGTGACGACCGGGGAGAGGAAGTCGCTTCTGATCTCGAGGCCGCTGGAACGCGGGTGTCCGCTACAATACCTCCGGAGGCGGTAATTGCCGCGATCGGACGGTCAAAAGTTAAAGGGGTTCAAACCAAGGACGGCAATCTCGCTTGCGATCTACTGGTCGCTTGCGGCCCTCGCGTGCCGGATTCCGGACTCCTTCGCCAGGCCGGCGCCGAACTGGAATGGGACGCCGCCCGCGGTGCCTTTATTCCCGTCAATTTGCCGGAGTTCGTTACGGCCGCCGGAGAGGTCACTGGCGAGTCGCTCGTTGCCACTAATTCACTGCCTATCGGACAGATTCCATACAGCAAACGGGCATTTGTCTGCCTCTGCTCAGATGTCACTTCGGGCGATCTACGGGATGGCGTTCGAGAAGGCTTCGAACATATCGAGACCCTCAAGCGCTACACTACCGCCACGATGGGACCGTGCCAAGGCCGGATGTGCCAGTTGTCGGCCATAGGCGTGTGCGCGAGCGAGACTAGCCGAGGTATGGGTGAAACTGGCATGACCACTTCGCGCCCGCCCAACCCATCCGTCACTTTGGGAGCACTGGCTGGCGCCCGACATCACCCGACTCGCCGGACCCCGATGCATTATGAGCACGAAGCTTTGGGCGCGGTTTGGCTCGACATGGGCAACTGGAAGAGGCCGAGGTATTACAACACCCCGGATCGCTCCGATGAAAGGCACTGTATTCAGGAGGAGTACCGAGCCGTCCGCGAGCGAGTGGGCTTGATTGACGTTAGCACCCTCGGAAAGCTCGCTGTCAAAGGGCGGGACGCCGGCAAGTTATTGGACAAAGTTTATGCGGGCCGTCTTTCCGATCTTCGCCCCGGGCAGGTGCGCTATGCGGTGATTTGCGATGAAACGGGCATCATGCTGGATGATGGCACGGTGTCCTGCCTTGCGGAGGAGCACTATTTCATCACCACGACAACGGGAAATCTCGAATTTGTCGAGCAATGGCTGCACTGGTGGCTGGCGGGCACCGGCTGGGACGTCCACGTCACAAACCTGACCAGTGGCTTGGCCGCGGTGAATTTGGCGGGTCCGCAGGCGCGCGCCACCCTTGCGAAGTCAGCTTCTTGTGACCTAAGCACAAAGGCCTTTCCTTACATGGCATGCCGGCAAGCAGATGTGGAAAGGATACCTGCCACGCTGATGCGCATCGGTTTTGTGGGAGAAACGGGATGGGAGATCCATTTCCCGGCCGAATCCGGTAGGGATCTATGGAGGGCATTGCTTGACGCGGGAAAGGAATTTGGCATTCGACCATTTGGGGTGGAAACTCAGCGGCTGCTGCGACTGGAAAAAAGGCACGTTATTGTGGGCGTGGATACGGATGCGCTGACCAATCCCTTTGATGCCGGCATGGGCTGGGTGCCGAATCTAGACAAGGCAGATTTTGTCGGGCGCGCGGCCTTGCGACGGCTGGCCGCGGCGCCGGCCCAGCAAAGTCTCGTCGGTCTTATCTTGACGGACGATTGTGTACCTGAAGACGGAGCGGCCATCATAGCCGGGGGCAAATTGGTTGGCCATGTGACGAGCGCCCGCCACTCGCCTGCGTACCAGAAAGCTATCGGTTTGGCGTGGGTGCCTCCCAGCCTAGCGGAGGAAGGCACGGAGATTGAGATTCGTGTCGGCGGCAGGCTGAGGCGCGCCCGGGTCACTCAGCAGGTATTCTATGACCCGGAGGGTTCGCGCCTGCGGATGTAAGGAAGGGAGACAACATCAAACATTCTGCTTTGCTTGAGATCCAACAGCGCAGGGGGGCCTCGTTTATCGAACACCGCGGATGGCAGGTTGCCGCTTCCTTCGGTTCCGCAGAACGCGAGGCGGAGCAGGTGTCGAAGAGCGCAGGACTGACGGACATAAGCTGGACGACGAGGCTTGACTTGACGGGATTCGGGCTGAAGAAAGGCATTCCGTTCGAGGTGAAAGCATCTTGCTGGACCTTAGGCCCACATCATTACCTGGTGACGTGTGATCCGCTGGCTCGGGACGGGGTGATCGACGAGTTGAAGGCTTTTCAGACAGTCGCGGCGGATTTGTCGCTTCCTTCGCCTGTTTATGTGACCGAGGTAACGTCGGTTTACGCGCAGTTGCTGCTCGCTGGCCCGCGAAGCCGCGCGATTTTGCGCAAGCTGACTTCGCTCGACGTATCGGAGAGATCCTTTGCTGATCTCAGCTGCGGGCAGTCAAACGTCGCCCACGTCCGCGCCATTATCCTCCGGCAGGATTTGAACGGTGTACCAGCCTTTCATCTGCTCGTTGGGCGGGATTCTGCCGAGAGCGTATCGGAATCAGTGCTTCAGGCAGGCCGTGAATTCGATATTGTGCTTTTTGGATTACAAGCTCTGGAAGTCTTGAACAGGTGAGCGATTGTGAAGCTCTTCAGGAAAGAACGGATGTGGCGCTCGCACGAACTGAGGCGCGGCTATGACGTAGTGATCGTTGGGGCCGGCGTTCACGGCCTTGCGGCCGCGTACTATCTCGGCTCCGCGTATGGTATTCGGAACGTGGCGCTGCTGGACAAGGGCTACTTGGGTGGCGGAAGCAGCGGCCGGAACACCGCCATCATCCGCTCCAACTATCGCACGACGGAAGGAATTCCTTTCTACAATGCCTCCGTCAGGCTCTACGAAGAGCTTTCTCAAGAGCTGGGCTGGAACGTCCTTTTTAGCCAGCATGGGCACCTGACTCTGGGGCACACCGATGCCTCGGTGACCGGACTGCGAATTCGCGCGGAAAATAATCAGGTTCTCGGAGTCGACAGCAGGCTCATCTTTCCGGAAGAAATCCGCCGACTTGTTCCCACGCTGGACGTCAGCAAGCGTCCGCACTTTCCAATTCTGGCGGCACTCTACCATCCGCCCGGCGGGGTGATCCGGCACGATGCAGTGGTTTGGGGCTACGCGCGGGCGTGTGACCGAATGGGTATTGAGATTCATCCCTTCACGGAAGTGATCGGAATGAGCGTGAAGGATGGGAAAGTTCAAGGCGTCAAGACGAGGCGCGGAGAGGTCAGCGCGGGCGCGGTTCTGAACGTGACTGCCGGATGGGCTTCCGTTGTCAGCGCCATGGTGGGCGTTCCGTTGCCGATTGTCACTCATCCGCTCCAAGCCTGCGTGACGGAGCCTCTGAAGCCGTTTCTTGATAAGGTGATTGTATCCGCAACCCTTCATGTATACGTCAATCAGACTGACAAGGGAGAGCTTGTTATAGGCGCTGAAATTGATCCCTACCAGTCATATAACATGGTTGGCACGCTTCCTACTCTCGAACAGATGGCCACATATACTTTGGATCTCTTTCCGCAACTCCACAGGCTTCGTGTCCTGCGCCAATGGGCCGGCATTTGCGACATCACACCCGACTATGCTCCGATCATGGGTGTGGCGCAGGAAGTCGCAAATTTCTACATGGACGTCGGTTGGGGTACGTATGGATTCAAATCGGCTCCGATTTCCGGGAAATGCATGGCCGAGCTGATTGCCACGGGTACGACTCCGAAGCTAATCCAGCCTTTCTCTCCGCTCCGCTTCAAAGTTGGCCATCTCGTGGGAGAGAAGGCAGCCGCGGCGGTTTCCGCCTAATCAACTACCTTCCGAATCTTGAATGCGAACGCCTGGTAAGATGGTTTGTTTGCCGTGACCTCCGGTGGAATTTCGACGGTAAGCGTTCTGTCCCGCGCGTTCTGCCAATCTGCACACTCGATAGCGGCTTCAGCGAGAGACCTCCTCCACTGAGCCGGGGCCACCGTTTCTACGCATTTAGGGAATGGCTGTCACCCCATGTTGCCCCGGCACCCCAACTACATTTGGGATCAACTTGCCGAGGACCCGCTTACTGCAGACTTCATCGCGGATGGTCAGCGCGTACCTTCGGCCTTTCTGAAAGCCGCCTTCCGGGCCAAGGGCCCGCAACGGCGGTTTGTGGTCACGCACATGGTTAAAGCATTTTCAATGTAAGTGCTTACATATCCGCACGAGTTGAAGTAGTTGGTGCACTCGCTTGCGGAGACCGTGTTGAGCAATTCGCCGATTTCTTTCCAGAGTGCCTCCCGATCGCGTGCGGCGGCTCGGCGGAGGCGAGCCTTGAGCTTGGAAAAGAGCTTTTCGTTGGGGTTGAGATCCGGTGAGTAAGGGGGCAGATATCGGACCCGGGCTCCGCTGGCGGTGATCGCCGCGTCCACACCCGCCACTTTGTGACTGCTGAGGTTATCGAGGTGCGCTCGAAATGGTGTCGTAGGCGAAGCCGTCGACGCCTCCGGCCACCAGTACTTGGCCATTGTCCAGCAGCGTGGAGGTATGGAACATCCGGGCGGTGTTCATGCTGCCCGTCAATGTGAAATTGGAGGTGGCGACGGCAAAAAGGTAGCCATTGCTCATTGAGCTGCCGACGGTGACCAGAATATCGCCCGTGGTCGCTCCGGAAGGAACCGGCACAGTGATGCTTGAGTCGCTCCATGCGGTGGGCGAGCCCGCCACGCCGTTGAATATGACCGTGCTGCTCACTTGCGTCGCGCCGAAGCCCGAGCCGCTGATGGTAACGGAAGTTCCGGCGGAACCGCCGGTGGGCGAAACGCCCGATACCGATTGCGCTCTGAGCAGAGCAGGAGTGAGAAGAACCAAGAATCCAAGGCTTAAGTGAAGGAGTCGGTGTCGCATTGAATTCCTCCTTGCGAAGCCTGTCCCCAAGTGATTGCGCGTGCCTTGTGACTACGTGTGCCCCTGATTTAGGCGGATTCAAAACCTAAATAATGCGCTTGTCAAGTGAAATTTTGGTTATTGTAGTTAACCTATTGAAAATACACGAAATCTAATTAGGGCGGGGGCAGTCGGGTCCATTTTCGCAGTTGTGGGAATCGGCGCAGAGATTCCGCGAACCTAAATCAAGATGTCTACCGGGACATGAAAGAACAACGCCAGTTTCTTCGCATGCGATTTGCTGATGGCGCGCTTGCCGCTGAGGATCTCGGAGACGCGGCTCTTCGAACCTAACACTGGCCAGAGGTCGTGCGGTTCAAGACCTTTCTCTTCCAGCAGAAACGCCAGCATATTGTGGGGTTGGGGAAGCGGCAGTGGGTAGTGCTTTCGGTCGTAGTCTTCAATCAGGATCGATAACATTTCGAGCAGTGAAGTTTCCTCCTTTGACAGACGGCGTTCTCCACGCTCCATAAGCCGCCCGACCTCCGCGACCAGGCGGTCGTATTCGCGGTCATCTTTGATCGGATGAGGCTGCACCTTGGCCAAGAGTTCGCCGTAGGCGACGGGATTCAAAGTTTGAGTGCTCATGACTTTTTCCACTTCCCTTCGGAATATTCCTGGTGTGTGAGGATGTGCCGGATAAACAACGTCTGGCTTCGGAAGTTGATCTCGGCAATCAGCCGATACTTGTTTCCGGCGATGTTAAACACCACGTACGGTTTCACCCAATCGGCACTCCCGAAGACCTGCTTGACCTCAGCGAAGCTCGTCCATTTGCATGCAGAAGAAACCCGATACCAATTGTCGAGCGCTGGGCCCGCGTCGGGACGTGCCGCCTTGAACTCGCGAATCGCCTTATAGCTGATAACGTGCACGCCCCGCCCCAATCCTATGTTCCCATAACGGGAACTCTTTTGCAATCGTTCCGTGTAGTATCCAAAAATCGCAAATCACCGGACCAGGCGCTTCACAGGAATGGCTCGCGGGAAGTCGCATTGGCCCTTGCCAGCGATTTTCTCGCTCCACTTGGGCAACAATGGGCCGTCTCGAACAGCAACGCACGCCACGACGAATCCTGAGCGTTTTGGGGCAAGATGTGTCTCGCTCATATGACGCATTTTATGACATAACTACTCTAATATTCCCAATTACACGTGCATTAGCACAAGGTGAGAGAGGAATCAGAAGAGTACGACCATGACCTCATAAATACAGGCTGTAACGCTAGCTAGCTTCTTTTTGCTGTTTTCTATTTTCGCACTATCACGCTTCTGGTCGCATGCAAAGCCTGACTCGCATGTCGAATAACATGAGTGATTTCGCCGTCGCCGGTTGGCCATCGTTAACTTGTGAGGGGTTCCGGCCCCGTGATGCCTGTCCACGCCTTCACGTATAAACGAGTACCAAATCAGTACCACTTCAGGGTTTTTGCCGTGCTTTTGAGTACTTGTACGTTGCCAAGCGTGCCGCAGAATCATTGACTTAGAACATGTAAAGCTGCTAGATTTTCAAAGGGTTAGAAAGTCGTGTAGTGATCCACTTTGCTGTAGCGGCGCTCTATGAGCGCCGTCCGGCGGTCATAGACCGCCGCTACAATCTCAAAATCGACCACTACCCAAAGGCGTCTCGCGGTTGGCAAGGGCCTGCTCCCACCACTCGCACCACGCGGTGACACTCTCCTTGGTTCGCTATCTGCGCGGAACCGGCAAAATGAAGGCGGCATGACCGACACTCGTTTCATTCGCAATTTCTCGATTGTCGCGCACATCGATCATGGCAAGTCCACGCTTGCAGACCGCCTGCTGGAGCTTACAGGCGCGCTCTCCAAGCGTGAGATGGCCGAGCAGGTGCTGGACTCGATGGACCTGGAGCGCGAGCGCGGCATCACCATCAAGGCCCACGCCGTTCGCCTGCACTATACGGCGCGTGACGGCAAGGAATACCAGCTCAATATCATTGATACGCCCGGGCACGTGGATTTTTCCTACGAAGTCTCGCGCAGCCTCTCTGCTTGCGAAGGCGCCGTGCTGGTGATTGATGCTTCACAAGGCGTGGAAGCCCAGACACTTGCCAATGCCCAACTGGCGATGAACAATCGCCTCACCATCGTGCCCGTGATCAATAAAATTGACCTTCCGGGCGCTGACATTGAATCTACCAAGCAGCAGATCGAGCACGCCCT
>JASHSC010000368.1 GCA_030036915.1 Terriglobia bacterium | reverse complement strand
GAGTGGCCGTGCGTGTGCTTTGAAAGGCAAAGCCGCCAAAAATATTGTTCTTTGTGTTGATCGTATCATTCAGCCGCGAAGCCAGCGCCTCCTGATGGGTGCTTGTGCTGATGGGAACCTGGTAGTTGAAGCTGGGATTGCCGCTGAAGGTGGGCAGCGGGTAGTAACTCAAAAGCGCGCTTGCCTGCGCGCTGATTTGCCCGGCCGGAATCATGTTGCTCGTGAATTGCTGACCCGTGGCAGGATTGAAAATCTGCACGGGCTGGCCGAGCGCGTTCAGGGCCTGGGAAAAATCGCCGTCGCGTTCCGCCGCGTCGGGCATCAGGGCCGGGTCCGCGGAGGTATTCACGTAGCGCGTCCACTGATAATTCACGAAGAAGTTCGGGCCTTGCGTCCAAATGTGCGGAATTCGCAGCGGGCCGCCGAACGTGGCCAGCGCGGTGATGCGGTTGTATGCAGGTTTGGCGGTATTGATTCCGGTGATAGAGTACGGGCTGGCGTCGAGCGCGGAATTGTCAAACCTTACGCCAATGCTCCCGTTGTAAAGCCCGCGCCGCCCGCTGCGATTGTTCCCAAACGCAAAAGACTGCGCGAAGGGTGAAGACGCGCCGTTCAGAAAGCTGCCATTGATGAGGAAGCCGTCCGCGGCGCGCTGGTTGACGGCTTCCATGGGTTGTTCGGAAGACGAGCCGGACTGGGCCGTTGCCGTAGCCCTGGGTGCGGCGTTGGCGTTCGCAGATTGTGACGGCGTGGGCTTCGCGCTCGTTTGCCCCGCATCGGCGGGCGGCGAAATCGATACGTCTTGTTCCGGCGCCTGCGCGGTGTTTGGGCGCGTAGCCAGCGCCGGAGGATTGATCTGAGCTTTGATCTGCCCGAGCGGCAGCAACTTCAATTCCCACTTTAACTGTGCCGCATTCGCCCCTACCGTGACATCCTGTTGAAGCGATGAGAATCCGGTCATCTCCACATTAATTGCGCATTTTCCGTCAGCGAGATCGGTGAATGAGAATGCTCCCTGCGGGTCCGTGGTTGTTGAGAATTGTTTTCCGTTCTGAGTGGCGGTGACCGTGGCGCCGGGTACGGGAAGCCCGCCGAAAGTAACCACGCCATGATACTCCGTCGCGGCCGCCGCGAGTGGCAGTGCGAGCAGCGCAAGGATCAGAACCAGTTGGGCAAGCCGCCGCATTCAGACCTCAGTCCTCGGTGGGGGTTTTCTCAACATGATCGACGATGAGCTGCTCCACTGGCGCTTTGCGAGGTTCAAGTTTCAGGCCGAGTTTTTTCACCGAGGCAAATATCGAATCGGCTCCGCCAGCCGGGTCCGAAGCCGCCGTTGCAGGCGAGGCGTTTGCCGGCGCGCCACCCACTCCGGGGCCACCCAATCCCCCTCCGGGGCCACCCGGTGGGCCTCCCCCCATCCCTCCGCCTGGAGGCCTGAGTTCCGCGAGAGAAACTTCCACCGATACCTCATAGGTTCCCTTCAGGCCCGTCATATCCACCACTTGGCGCCCGCTCGACTGAAACAACCGCGACAGAGAGTCAGCGAAACCTGCCATGGTCACGCCGTCGGAGTCCATAGTCATGGTCTGCGTTTGCATGTCAAATCTTGTTGTGATCTTGCCCTTCGAACCCAGGTTGAAAACCATCGAACCATCGGGGTTGCGCGTCATGCGAACCGGGCCATCCGGCGTGTCCATGCGCACCTCGCCGGGCTTGGGCGGATCGTTGTCATTGAAAGGGTCTGGAGTGAGCGTCGACTCCTTCAACTTCGGCCCATCCTTCCCGACCACCAGGGCAAGCACCTCGCGCTGTTGCGTCTCGCGATGAACTGCCAGCTTGAACCTGTCCTCTAGCAGGGCCTGCAACATCTTGGGCGCGTCATCTTTGGAAGCGCCATCGGGCAGCTTGGCCTCAATGTCAAAATGCTGCGCGCCGCCGCCCATTCCCATTCCCTGACCGCCCAGCCAGGAGGGCCCGCTGACCTGGTACGTCTTCACATCGTAGGCGTTGGCGATGAGCTCTCGGAGCGTCATGAAGACATACAAAGCCTGAGCTCCATCGACGTGAGGGCCGAAGCGCGGCATCCTGCCCGCCTGAATCTCGTCCCGCAACTTGTTTATGTCGAGGGGCGGCGAAGGTTTGACCGTCGCGACTTCAAAGGTGGGCTTAGCGGCAGGCGTTTGCCCGCTGGCCGCGAAGGTGACAAGTAACGCTCCTAATGCGAAACTGAGTTTGATGACATTCCTCATGATTCGGATCCCTTCGACTTCGTTAGACCCTGTTGGCACATATCAGGCGATCTGGCATTCTCCAGCCGGGGCGGCGGGGTCGTTTTCACCTGGCACAGCCCGCTTGCGTTTGCCAGGAGAATTGTGACGGATAGGTATCGAAGCTTTTTGCCCAAGCTAAACTCCAGTTTGCTTCCCATTTCAGCGTTTGCGGAACGCTGTCGCGCAGCTAATTCTCCGAGGGTTTTTCTACGTGATCGATGACGAGCATTTCTATCGGCCCTTTTGCAGAATCAAGCTTCAGCCCAAGCTGCTCCTGAACGGCGGTGAAAATCGATGGGCCGGAGGCGTCAGGTGGAGGAGGCGCGTCCGCCCCGGGACCCGCTCCGGGCGGTCCGCCGCCCTGGGGACCACCACCCGGGGGGCCGCCGCCCATCATGCCTCCCGCGCCCGGTTCCGGCGACCACTTCAGGTCGAAATCGTAGTTGCCCTTCAGCCCCGTCTGGTCAATCACCTTGCGCCCCGTTTGCATGGACAACTGCTGCGCCAGAAACTCCAAGGGGACTGCTGTTCCCACGAGTTCGCCGGGCATCATACGCACGAAGTTTCCACGCACAGGCTTGCCATCGGGGCCTTTAACCTCACCCCCACCCAGGGCGGCCGCGAGGGCCGCCCCTACGACCTTATCAGGGCTCTTGACCCCGCTGTCACCGAGATTCCCGGCTTTGGCCTCGTGAATCAAAGGACCGTTCTTCGCAACCACCAAATTGTAGACTGGGCCTTCCTTGGTCGCATGGCTCACCTTCAGTTGGAATCGATCCGCCAGCAGCGATTGAACCAG
>JASHSC010000367.1 GCA_030036915.1 Terriglobia bacterium | reverse complement strand
GGCGGAAAGAACGCTGGCCTGGGCGGCCATTTCCCCAAATATCTGGCCGAGCTTCAGGTGATAATCGGAGTTTCGCCCGTCCAGGTCGACGGCGCGCTGGGCGAGCGGGAGCGCACCGCCAAAATCCTTAAATGCTTCTTTCACTTCCGCAAGCAGATAGCAGCTCCGGGCGTCCTGGGGATGAATCTTGACCTGTGGCTCGAGAATGGCGCGGGCTCTTTTCCAGTGGCCGGATTGGATGAGCACCTGCGGACCAACGCTCTGCGTGTCAGGTGCAGGACCGGGTTCGGCCGCTCTCCCCGCCGGCCATGGCGACAGGATGGGCGACAGAATGATCGCAAACAGAATCGGTAATAAGAGCCTACGCAACATCGTGAACTGCCAAGTCAAATGTCATTTCTGGTGCTTTCATCGGCCGGGTTCCAACACCAGGTTGTGAACGGCGCCCTTCTCAACAGCCGAATTGCTGAAGAGCATGGGAAAGCTTTCTCCATCGTACCACGCCTGAAACTGATCGCGGTAATAAGGACTGAACGGCTGCCCCGATTCTCCCAGTACGATGTTTTGCAGTGAATCGTCCAAGTCGGAGAAATCCACCACCATCCGCATCGAGGGCCCGACGCGAAGAGTGGTTTGTTTCACGGTGGTTCCGGTTCCCTTCTGCGGGTAGGGACCCACGTCGAGCCATCGCCGCGCGAAGGGCGATCCGCTGCTCAAGGGGTGCCGAATGATCAGGGGGAGGGTGTCGCCCCATCGCCAGGCCGCGTGATCGTGGCTGTGAACCAGCGACGAGATCCCGCGAACCCCATCGTCGAGGCTCTTCATCAGGGTCACACTGAAGTCCGCATCGCCCGGGGGAAGCCAGCGCGTAAGTTTCTGCTCCAGGACGTTTTGCAGAAAAGTGGTGCTCATAGGCCAGATATAACCGGAGAGAGCATCCCCCAGCTTGGGTTTCAGGATGCGCGCAAGCAGGGAGTGCCGTGTGACCTCCAGGACAAGCGTCGCGGCGGAATCTGCTCGCGCTTCGCCGTCCCATGATTTCACTGCCTCGAGTGCAAACCGGGAATCGGGATCGGAAGGCGGATGTTTTTCCGCCGCGGCGATGAGTTGTTTCCGCAGCCATTCATCCTCAATGCTCATAATGTCGCTCTGGATTCGCAGCATGTCCGGGGCAGTGAAAGAATTTCCCTCACGGAGAAGCTGAAAAATCCTTGCGGTGCGAAACGGCGCTTCCCACCGTGCAGAAATGAAATAGGGATAATTGTCAGGAACGATGCGCCCATTGGCGGTCGCGATGATTCCGCCCGGCGGATTAAAAGAGTGCGGCAAGTCTTCAAAGGGGATGAATCCGTCCCAGTCGTAGTCGTCAGTGCTGCCGGGAACCGGCACGGCTCCCTCGCCGTGTTTGCGCAGGGGAACGAGGCCCGCAGCGTAGAATCCGATATTGCTCTGGTCATCGGCGTAGACGCAATTCAGCATGGGCACCGTGAGGTCGCGAAGGGCCGCAGTAAACTCCTGCCAATTGCCCGCCAGATCGATACGTTCGAAGGGGATTCGCACTGCGTGCGGAGTGAGCAAAGTCCACTGCAAGGCAAGGTCGCGGTCACCGTCATGGGAAATAATCGGTCCGTGCCGCGTGATTTTGACGGTGAAATGATAGTCGCGTTCGCCGCGCACCTTAATGTCCTCATTCCGCACATCCGCGTCCACCCATTGGCCGTTGTGCAAATATTTCTTGGGATTGCGGAAATTGAAGCTTTCCATGTAGAGGTCCTGGACGTCAGGTCCCGTGTTGGTCATGCCCCACGCAATGTGCTCGTTGTGGCCGATGATGACAAAGGGCAATCCGGGAAGGCTGATCCCACTCACGTTGAGCCCGGGGGCCTGGAGGTGATTCATGTACCACACGCTGGGGATGCTGAAGGCTAGGTGAGGGTCATTAGCAAGAAGGGGCTTGCCGGATTTCGTGTGCGATCCGCTCACAACCCAATTATTGCTGCCGATTCCGCCGGGAAACGTCATGGCGCGCAGCGAGGATAAGCCAAATGTAAGCTCATTTTGAAAATCCCCAATACTTAAATCCGGCGATTTCTTCCCCTTGCGCACGTGGGCAGGTGCGGGAACTTCCGCAACTGGCACATCCAGCGGGGAATGGTCCGGAAACAGATCCGCATACTCGTCTTTCCCCAAGCTTGCGGGTCCCAGCTTGGCGGCGATGTGCTCGCGTAGAAGGTCGACCTCCCAGGTCTGGCTCAGTGCCGTGGCGAGGTTCAAAGTGACGGCAATTGAATCGGCGTCGCGCCAGGGTCGCGGCTGGTAGCGCAAAACCAGGAATTCCAGAGGCAGGCGGTTGCGATGGCTTTCCATGAAGGCGTTGACTCCCCGAACGTAGAAATCAAGCAGGCGATGCTCCTCCGGGGAGAGGTCAGTGAGCGCCGACTTAATCAAATCGGGAAAGCCGAGTGTGCGGCTTTCGATATCCAGGCTTAATGTGCGGTCGCCAAAGACTTCGGAGAGTTCCCCTTCGGCGTTTCGCCGGCTCAAATCCATCTGCCAAAGACGGTCCTGGGCCGTAATATACCCTTGAGCGATAAGCGCATCTCCCAACGATTGGGCGCGGATGTGGGGGACGCCGTGCACGTCGCGCAGCACCTCAACACGAGCCGAAAGTCCCGGCACAGTGACGGTGCCTTCAATGGTTGGAAGGCTCGCGCGTACACGCCCGCGCACCCAGATTCCACCTGCCAAGACCGCAAGGATTATCGCGCTGATGAGCAAAAAGAAAAGACGCCAAAGGAAGCGTTTCATAGGTCCTGGATTTCCCGGGCCGCTGGCGGGAGTCCCCGCTGGATACTCCGAAAGCTACCCTCTCAACCTGCTGACTGGAGTTTGGAGTGCGGCTGCTCGCTGCCGCTTCTTGCTACGGCCAGCTTGCTGACCGGTTTGGAGCGTACCCGCGAGCAATCTCGCGGATCAAAAAGCGGTAGCAATCTACCCCACTCCAAAGGGGGTGCAACCCTCGCAGACAAAAAAACTCCCTTTTCGTGCCCTTTCTCGGACCGAAGGCCCTAAATGGCACTCCAGAGTTCGTCCCGG
>JASHSC010000366.1 GCA_030036915.1 Terriglobia bacterium | reverse complement strand
ACAGGTCGATCCAATGCACTCCGAGGTTGATCATGGGGCCGCCGCCGCTGCGAGCCTTTTCGAGCATCCACCCCGCGTGGCCTTCCGTGTAACGCGAAATTCGCCCTGCGGCACAACGGCCTTCGCAGCCCACGACGGGGCCGGTAACGCCTTGCTGAATCTGCTTCTTCATTTCAACGGCGACGGGGTGATAGCGCCAAACGTAAGGCGTGGAAAGGATCACTCCGGCCTGTTGCGTCGCGGCGAGCATTTCCCGCGCTCCCGCGGCGCTCGCGGCCATGGGCTTTTCGACTAAAACGTGCACCCCCCGCCGGGCACACGCCTTGGCGGCCTCCGGGCAATCGGCGTGGGGAAGGAAGACCACCGCCAAATCCAGGTGTTCACGATCGAGCAGTTCCCGCCAATCCGAGTAGGCACGCGCGGGGAATTCCTTCACAAAACCGGCGCGCACGGATTCATCCTGCTCGGAAACCGCAACGACTTCGGCGCCTCCCAAAGACTGAAAGTGTGGAACGTAACTGCGAGGGTGCAGATGTCTCAAGCCGAGAAAGCCAACGGCGAGCGGTTGGGGCATCAGAATCTTCCATCCCGGCTTTCAAAATGCGTTGGCTTGTTCAGCGTGGGGCCATTCGAGAGCACCCAATTCGCCGTCCAATCGATCATTTTTTCAAGCGAAACAGCCGGTGGGCCCAAGAGGCGGTGATAACGGCCGGCGTTACTCAGGAGTGCGTCGGGGGCTTCCTGGCCTTGCAGGATCGGGTCCTTCTTGAAGACCTCACCAAAACGGGCAGTCAGCTCCCGAACCGAAATCGTTCCTAGTCCCGTCACATTCAAGATGAAGGGCGGTGATTCCGCAAGTTCCAGGCTGCGCAGAGCGGCAGAATTTGCGTCGCCCTGCCAGATGACATTGACATACCCCATGGTGAGGTCGATGGGCTTGCCTGCGAAAACCTTGCTCGCGATATCCAGCAGTACGCCATAACGAAGATCAACTGCGAAATTCAGCCGCAGCAAAGTGACGGGAGTTCCGAGGTGAAGGGAAAAGTGCTCGAAAATGCGTTCCCGCGCCAGCACTGACGCAGCGTACTCACCGAGCGGGGCGGGACGCGTGTCTTCTGTAGCGCCACCGGAACCAACATTTGTGAAGGGATACACACACCCACTGGAAAAGACCACAATCCGCGACTTGGAAAATCGCTCGGCGATTAATGCCGGAATGCAGGCGTTCATCGCCCACGTCAGGCTTTCTGCGCCAGTCGATCCGAACTTTCGGCCTGCCATAAAAATCACGTTGGGTGCGTCAGGCAGATCCGAAACGTCGCGGCGATTCAGCAGGTCGGCACGGATGGTTTCAATCCCGGACTTTTGGAGGAAATCCTCCGTGGCGGGAGAGGAAAATCTGGAGGCACCGATAATTTTTCTTTTGGTGCCGGCATGGCGATTTGAGCGCCAAGCGCGGCACGCCAGGCTGGGGCCCATTTTCCCGCCCACTCCGAGAATCATCAAGTCACCTTCCAACTTGCGGAAGAGTTCCACATCTCCTTCGTTGGGAGTGGAAAGGTGCTCCTCGAGTTCTGCTTCGCATTCGGACGATTCGGGCATGGGTTGCAATCTATTTTGGCCCAGTGGTTCTGTCAAGCCTGCCGGGTTCGAGGTAATCTTCGGTTTGAGTTTTGTAGCGCGCGTGTCCCCACCCGCGCCGGGAACGCGGCTGGGGAAAGCTGCGCTACAAGCCCTCAGCGCGACAACACCGCCAGCAGCGCCTGGTAGCCGTCCACCAGCAAACCTTCGTAGCCGTGCGGCGTTCCATCCCAGGCTTTCCAATCGTTCGACATGCCGTTCGGGCCGAAGCCCTGGAATCCACCTGTCTCAAAACCCTCGAGCATCGGGAAGAGGATGGCGTCGGCATCCTTGTGCCAGCCCATCTTGTACAAAGCCTCAAGTGTGAAATAGGCGTAGCAAGCAGTCGCTCCGCCGTTTTCGTAAATCTGGAATCCATCCGAGCCGTCTTCTTTCGTCGGCCCACCGAAGCGCGGGTTGTAATCCACATAATCGCCGCGGCGAATGGGAATCAGATTTCCGGGCAAGCCGTATTCGAAGTGGGTGTAACCCACTTCCTTCATTTTGGTGAGCATGCGATCCATGATCGGCCCCTCTTTGTCTTTGGGGACCAGGCCGTAGAGGATGGTGGCGCTGTTTACAAAGGTGAAGTAGTAGTCGTGCAATTGTCCGTCAGCGCTTTTCCATCCTGCGAGCACACCGGTTTGCGGATCGTAGAACGTCGGGAAATATGCGGCGCGAAGTTTCTCGGCGCGCGCTGCGTATAGCTGCTCATCTTCGGGCTGATGGGCGGCACGAGCGACTTCCTGCATGTCGATGAGCGCGTGATAGGCGAGCGCGTTTGAGTAAGCGTCCTGATGACCGAAGCCGATAGTGTCCCACCAGTTGGAGGGGCGCAGATCGAGCTTCAGCGGCCAGGAACCGTAGTTTCCACTCAGGGGGTATTCGATTAAACCGTCTCCATCGACGTCCATGGCCAGCATTTTCGCCGCCCAGGCTTTCAGTTCGGGATAGCTTTTCGCGAGCCACGCCTGATCCTTGCTGCCTTGATAGTATTCCGCCGCGGCAATCAGCAGCGAAGGGTATGTATCGCAAAAGTCGTAGGGAGTGTGCGGGCCATAATCGGCCATTCCGTAGCCCTTCATGCCGCCCAGATAGCGGTCGAGGGTTTGGCGAATCATGTCCAGCGCGGTCACACCCGGTGCCAGCGGCGGAGTGCGAAGCGCCACGGAGGAATATTCAAAAACGGTGAACGCCACAGCGTCGCTTGCGGCGTGATTGGCCAGAACTCGCCTGCGTGGATTCAGTTGAAAAATGTTCAGCCAGTCCCGCCGGAAGCCGTCAAAGCGCGGGTCGCCGGCGCGTTCCGGCGAGCTGGGGTAGATGGCCACCACGTCCAGCGAATATTCCACCTGGGGTCGATCGGCGCTGGCGGCGGGAAAAGTGACGCGCACATAGTCGTCCGTCTGTCGGGGTTCACGGTAACGATAGGCATCGTAACCCAGCGCCAGGCCGGGACCGGCGTTGGTGGAGATGCGAAATGTTCCGAGGTCAGGCAGATGCAGCAGAGCCGGGAGCCGCACGGTGCTGTCCTCATTGATTATTCCCAGCAATGTAGCGTGATTCAGGTGGGGGTTGAAGTTCAGCACGAGAGGTGACGGCGGATTCGCAGCGTCATAGCGCGAGACCAACCGAATTTGGCGCGGCGAAAACTGGAATGTCCAGGCCGCCGGAGTTGCGGCGGACCCTGCGCGCCGGTACTCAAAGGTCGTGCCGGTGCGGCGAAGGTGATACGCCGTTTCCGTCTTTGCCGGCGGCTTCAAGGGATCGATGCTCAGCTTGTTTTTGCCCAGTGAATCCACGCTCAAAGCCGTGAAAGCAGGCTGATCAGCAGCAAGCTCCACGCGGATATACTGCGATTGATATTGAAGCGCGTCACTCGCCGGCGCGGCCAGGCTGGTGGCGCAAAGCAAGAAGGCGGGAATGGAATAACGAAGGCGTCCGAACATTAACAGTTCTCCGAAGCATAAAATTTTCACGGCGTCATACTAGCACGTTCGCGGACTTGCAAGGCGGCGCGGATGTCTTCGCAGCTTCGTCTCTCCTGAAGCTTCGCTGCATGGCTCCAATGGAGGGGAAAATCCACTTGACGGATCGCCGGTGTTCCATTAATTCAGAAGCGGAAACAGTTGATCCGTTAGCAACTTGCAGGCCTTGAGTTTGCGCGTCGAATTCGCAAAGTTGCGCGCCGATCCGGGAGACCATCAATGCGGAAAGCTGCAATACTAGCGTTACTCGCTTTCACTGCAAGCCCTGCCGTCATTTTCGCTGCGGGCGAACCCGTTGCTGATAACCTGGCCCACAACTTTCTCTCGCCGCCCGATTCCGCCCGGCCGTGGACTTATTGGATGTGGCTGAACGGCAACGTCACGAAGGAAGGCATCACCAAAGACCTGGAAGAGATGAAGCGCCAGGGAATCGGCGGCGTGGTGATCTTCCAAACCGGCGATGCGCACACTCCCGCTGGCGCTCAGTTTCTGAGCCCCGAGTGGCATGAACTTTTCCGGCATGCTTTGCGCGAGGCCGATCGCCTGGGAATGGTGTTGGGCATCAATCTGTGCGATGGCTGGGACAGCGGCGGCCCGTGGATTACGCCTGATCAGGCCAACAAGAAGCTGGTGTACTCCGAGCTGCAAGTCGATGGCCCAGCGAAGGTTGATCGGCTCCTGCCCCTGCCGCCAATTGTGGACAACTACTATCACGACGTCGCTGTAGTGGCAATTCCGGAGAAGCCCACCCGCCCTGTAACTCCCCTAAGCGTGACCGCCAGCTCGACTCTGCCGGGATATGTGGGTGAGTGGAACTTCTATCCCCAGGACACCGTCGATGGCGACCCGCAGACCTACTGGTCTTCGGCCAATGTGGCAATCGATGCCGACCATCCCGCTTGGCTCGACTTCGAGGAGGTGGATCCGATTGGTGTGACGGGCATTCAAGTCGTACCAGGGCCTGACAGCGGCCCACGCGAATGCGAGCTTCAGGCCTCGGAAGATGGAAAGACGTTCAGCACCGTGGTCCGCTTCACCATGGAGAAGGGACAGCCCAAAAGGGTAGGCTTTGCGGCATTTCGTGGCAGGCATTTTCGCCTGTTGATAACATCGTCCTATGGAATTCCTGTACAGGTGGCGGAAGTGGCGCTGCTGCGGCAAGGCGATGAGCCGGCGTTGCGGCCCGGCATCAAGTGGTGGTGGTTCAAGTCCGGCAACCGCAGCTTTTGGGACTACCCCCGCGAGGGGCCGGCCGCGCTCGAGGAAGAATACCCGGATGACGGCGCGGTGGATTGTCATGTAAAAGACGTCGTTGATCTCACTGCGCGGATGGATGCGGATGGCCGCCTGCGCGTGGAGCTTCCCGCCGGGCGATGGTCAATTCTGCGCTTCGGCTACACACTGGAGGGGCAGCGCATTCGCGGCACCTCGAGTAACAGCCAGGGCGGTTATGAAGCCGATATGCTGGACCGCGCAGGCATCGAGAGCCAGTTCGCCCACACCGCGTTGCCTGCACTTGCCGATGCGCGGGCGACGGGGACGCACGCGCTTAAGTATTTTCACATTGACAGCTATGAACTAGGCGCGGACGTGCGCGGCCAGCAGCCCACCTGGTCGGCAACGTTTCGCGAGGAATTCAGGAAACGCCGCGGCTACGACCTGGTGCCCTACATTCCCGCACTTGCTCGACGCATTGTGGAGAGCCGAGACGTCACCGATCGCTTTCTCTTCGACTACCGCTGGACTATTGGCGACCTGATGGCGGAAAAATTCTGGATTCCCTTCGGCGAACTCGCACACGTGCACGGCATGAAGATCGAAAGCGAGACGGGATACGGCACTTATCCATTCCCGCATATCGATGGTCTGCGCTGCGCGGGGAACAACGACGTCCCCATGGGCGAATTTTGGTTCGGCACAGACATCATGTCGCAGTTCAATCATTGGGGAAACGTCATCCGCACGGTGGCCACGGCCGCGCACGTTTACGGTCGGCCCGTTGTTCAGGCGGAATCGTTCACAGCGTGGACGCACTGGCAGGAATATCCCGAGTCGCTCAAGCCGGTGGGGGACCAGGCATTTCTTGACGGCCTGAACCGCATGGTGTTTCACCAATACACGGCGCAACCCAAGATCGATTTCAAGCCCGGATGGCAGTATGGCGCGGGCACGCACTTTGACCGTAACATTACATGGTGGGAAGAGGCGAGTGGATTTTTCAGGTATCTCGCGCGCTGCCAGTACTTGCTGCAAAGCGGACACTTCGATGCCGACGCGCTGTACTTTTACGGCGAGGGCGTGACCAAATTTCTGCCTTCGCACGAATACCTTCGTCCCGTGCTGCCGCCCGGTTACAACTTCGACGCCATTGACGCGGAGCTTCTTCTCAATAGTCTGAAGGTTGAAAACGGGCGATGGGTCCTGCCTTCTGGGATGAGCTATCGCGTCCTGGTGATGCCGGAAGATGGCGTCATCTCGCCTCGAGCTTTGGCGAGAATCCGCGAATTGGTGCTTGAGGGCGGAGTGCTCTTCGGTAAAAGGCCGCGACGCTCGCCCGGGCTTCAGGGCGATCCTGCTTCCGACGGCGAGCTCAAGAAAATGGCCGACGAGATGTGGGGAAACATTGACGGGTTGAAGGTTAAGGAACACAACCTTGGGAAAGGGAGGATTTTTCAGGGAGATTCGTTGGCGGAATATTTTGCGGCGGACCGCGTTACATCTGACTTGAGTTGTGACGACGGCGATGGCGTGGGATTCCTCCACCGCACCGCGGGCGATGCTGAAATCTATTTCCTCGCCAATCACGGTGATCGCAATGAGCGCACGGAATGCACGTTCCGCGTTGCAGGGAAGCGGCCGGAAATTCTCGACCCCGTCACCGG
>JASHSC010000365.1 GCA_030036915.1 Terriglobia bacterium | reverse complement strand
AAGGTGACATCGTACTCGCGGCTTTTCATCATGGCATATTGCTTTCTTGCGAGGATGCATCCCGCCTGAGCCAGCGCCGCGGGCGATACCCGGATGCCCTCACCCTCCGCCGTCTTCGCAAGGCATTCGTCAAAGATTCCTGAAATGTGCGTGACGTAAAAAGGAGGTTTCTTCCCACAATTCCGCGATACCCTCTCGTAAAGTTCGCAGACCGCCGTGGCCTGCGCCATGGCAAATACTTCCGTTGCGATAATCGGGATATTCTCCGGGATCAATTTTTCAAGTGCCTTTAAGCCAGCCTCCGTGCACGGGATTTTGGTGATGAAATTCCTTGCCAGTTTGCGGAACCGCAGGGCTTCATCCACGATGGAATCCGGATCGTCATCGCATTGCGGATCGCCCTGGATGGAAACCAGTCCCTGGCGACCCGGTGCGCGGTCATAAATATCGAGAAATTTCTCCATGATCTGACGGACCAGCTGCTGCTGTGCGATTTCCGCCGCGGGCGCATCGTCGGCGCGTTCCCGGATCGCTCCACGAATGGCCGTTATTGCCCGGGCAGGTTCTGTCTTGAGAAGGCGGGCCGAGTAGGAAGGATTGGTCGTACAACTGACTGCCCCGGCAGCGATGGCCCGACCTGCCTCCTCCAGCGTAGGATTGTTGATCCACAACCGAGTGGGCGCTTCCTGATGAAGACGATGGAAATAACATTGGCTCATGATTTCCTTTCACTCCTATTTTCGCTTGAAATCAGTCAGGGCGTTTTCAATTCGCCGCAGTGACTCACACGCTCGCATTACAATCTCCGTCGGGTCGCTCTGGTGAAGCTGGTGGTTCCACACCTCCAGCGAAATTGCGCCATCGTAGTGCAGTCGATTCAGTTGCTGCCAGATGGGGGTAAAATCAATTATGCCGTCGCCAGGAAAGGTCCGATTGTCATGGGGTTTCCGCAGTTCTTCTAACGGCAGATTCATGGCGTCGGAAATGTGCACCAGGAAAATCTGGTGCGGGAGAACGCTGTTGAAATCCTCCAGCTTTGAACCTCCCAAAAAATAATGGAAGGTGTCGATGACCAATCCGCCATTCGAACAGGCGGCAGCCACCACCAATTCCTGTGCGGTTCGGAGGTCTTTCACTTCCGCCGCAATTCCAGGAAATTCCAATGCCACACGAAGATCATATTCGGCCGCCACATGGCAAATCTGTCGGAAGCGCGCGGGCGCACCCTGCATCCAGCCGGGGGTCATGGCTGGAACTGCGACGATAGTTTCGCATCCGAGGCCTTGTGCAAGTTCACACAGGTGCCTGGTCACGTCCAGCAGTGGCTTAAGCTGCGATTCACTAGCATCCTGCCAGCCGCCGAGATAGCATAGTTCCGCCACCTTTAGACCGGAATCGCCCAGCATACCCCTAATTTTCGACAGGGACTCCCCGGCGGATATGGCCCCTTCCACATCCTTCGCCCAGAGGCCGATCTGACAAAAGCCTGCATCGCAGGCCATCTTTATTTGGGCATCGAGTGGTGTGCTCCAAATAGTTGCCATATTCAGGCAGAAGCGCTCATCCATGTTGGTCCTGCGTCGAGCCGAATTGGGCGGGCCGGCAAATCCGCAAAGCCAAATTGCAAAATCACCCTCTGGCCAGATGAGGTCCCAGCAAGGGTTTGGTCCAACCTGCCCGACATCAGGCCGGGACTTTCAGCTTATGAAGCGATAGCGCACTTAGAATAAGCGTGATTCATCATCCCAAACCTGTCCGATATCATACAGCTTTTCGGCCATTGCATCAAGTCACCCACAAATGGTCGGGAATAAACTTGTTGGTCGTGGATTACGCGGGTTTGCAGGGACCTGAGAGGCTTCGGCTGAGTAGTGGTTCCCTCCAGGGCGCTATTCCTAGCCTCGTGCAAGTCGGATGGCAAGGTTCATTGCTTGGATAAAGCTGGCTGTAGACGCTAGGCCTTGACCAGCAATGTCAAACGCCGTTCCGTGATCGACCGAGGTGCGGATGATCGGCAAGCCAAGAGTAACGTTTACCCCCCCCTCAAAATCCAGGAGTTTTAGCGGGACGTGGCCCTGGTCATGATACATGCAAACAATCGCGTCGTATTTATGCTTTTGCACGGCGAGATAAAAAAGTGTGTCAGGAGGGAACGGCCCTTCCACGGGCAGGCCGTGGCTCCGTGCCAACTCAACAGCGGGTTTGATTTCACGAATCTCTTCGTCTCCGAAGAGGCCGTTCTCGCCTGCATGCGGATTCAAGCCAGCGACGGCGATGCGGGGATTCGTTTTCAAGCGCCACATGGCATCGCATGTTAACTGAATGATTTTGACGATGCGGTCTTTCTTCGCCAGGGCAATTGCCCTTTGAAGCGAGACGTGGGTGCTGACATGGGTGACCACCAGCTGTTCAGACACGAGCATGATGGTCACGTCACTGGCACTGCATACCTCTCCGATCAGCTCAGTATGGCCCGTGAAGTGGGGGTCTGAAAGCTGCGTGGCCTCCTTGTTCATCGGGAGGGTAACTATGGCGGCAATTTGACCCGCCAGGGCGGCGCGCGCGGCAGCCACAACATATTCTCGCGCCGCCTGGCCCGATTTGGCGGTCATCTTCCCAGGTTCCACATCCTGAAGAGACAGCAACCTCGCGTCGATAACGTTCATCGGACCCGCAAGGTACTCGGCCGGTCTGGAAATCTTCCGCATCGGTACACCGAGGTTAAGCCGCTGGTTGTAATACTCCATGACCCCAATGTCACCGAACGCCACAACCCCTGCCTTCACGCTCCCTTCCGCGAATGACTTGAGCAGAATCTCGGGCCCTACTCCACTTGAATCACCGATGGTAATGCCAAAGAGTTCTTCCATTGTATTACCTTTCGCCGATCGCGTTCCGTATGCACGACAGAACATCAGGAGATCCAAAGCCTCCCGCCTTGGTTACGAGGTACAGGTCGTGATCTCGTTTGCCAGTTTCACCGCAAAGGTCCCTTGCAGAAATTCTGGAGATGGGAATACCTTCCAATACCTCACCCCAAGGGTGCAGGTTCGGATGACCCATTGCCTCCATGATGGCGTATGCAGTATCTCCCCCGAAGATGACCAGTATATCGAAGGAAATCCGCTCCAGTATCCGGCAGACAGACTTTGCGAGAGATCTTCCAAATTCAGAACTGATCACGCCATCAGCATTTTGATGCTCGAAGATGTACCAGTCCGCGCGATCGATGCCGGCCGAGGATAAACCGCTATCAATGGTTTGAAACCCGTCGCGCTTTGCTTGAACCAACTGGTCTGCAGAGATCTTGTTCAGGCTGCCACTTACGATCAGGGCGCTTTTGCGCTTCCGCATCGGCGGCGGCGCCCCGCGAGGTAAATCGGCCAGTCGGGCGAGATGCGCAGCGAAGGGCGCGGGTCCTGCCGCCAGCCGATAGCTTGAAGAGGAAACGAAGGCCCGCGCCGCCGCTTCAACGTCCCCTTCGGTTTCTCCGTCACAAACCGCAATGCTTCGCGGCTCCGGATCGATAAGGTCGGTTAATCGGCCCGATCGAACGCGCAACGGGCATTGCGTGGATATCAATCGAGGAATGTGGCTTTCGCTCACCGGATTGAGGGGATCTGTGGCGAAACAAGTGTTCCCGACCAAAACCCCTTCGACATAAAGAAACCCATTTCTCACTTTACGGCCCATCTTCGGGTAAGCCGGAACGTAAAGCAGTGGTGAGCCCGCATAAGCTTCAATCACGGCGGCGAGCTCGGCTCCGATGTTGCCGCGCAGGGTTGAATCGGTTTTCTTGTAGACGATGGGGATCGCCTCCGCTCGCGCGAGTCGTGCGGCGTGAAGGATTCGCCCGAAAGCTTCGTTCGAACTCACATGGCGGGTTTCAGTATCAATGACGAGGGCCCCCGCGTCACTCAGTCGACGCGACAGTGGATGAACCGGGGCAATTTTCACCTGCGCAGGCACTTCCGCCGCAGCGAGCTTTGCACCCACCTCGAGTGCCCCGGTCAAGTCGTCCGCCAAAATGAGCATTTGTTGCTTTGCCATTCTTCGCCCAGGTTTCCAACTTCCGAAGTTACGCGACAGTGCATTCAAAACCTGCGTAAAGGCCTACGTCTTATCACCAACCGGAACCGGGACCTCGCACGGCAAGAGATTTCGACCCTTCAGTTCGGACCAGAATGCCGCGGGGATCGGAAAGGCCATCATTTGAATGTTATCGTTTAGTTCAGCTTCCGACCGGCTCCCCGGGATCACCGAGACCACCGCAGGGTGTGCAAGCGGAAATTGTAGTGCGGCGGCTTTCAATGGAACGCCGTGGGTGGTGCATACGCTTTCGATTTTTCGGACACGTTCCATGATCTCCGGTGATGCGGGTTTGTAGCTGAATCTTGCGCCTTCCTGCGCTCCGGTGGCGAGGATGCCGCTGTTATATGGCGCACCACAAATGATTCCAATGCGCTTCTCAATGCACAGCGGGAAGAGTTCGGCAAGGGCAGACTGAACGAGCAGGGTGTAACAGCTTGCCAGTAGGAAGCAGTCGAAATCGGCCTCGCGTGCAAACCGCGCCAG